>NZ_JAFENV010000025.1:0-21680 GCF_016892225.1 Staphylococcus sp. GDY8P47P
ACTGAGCTACTGCGGAATAATATGATGGAGCGGGTGATGGGAATCGAACCCACAACATCAGCTTGGAAGGCTGAGGTTTTGCCATTAAACTACACCCGCGTAGTAAACGATTATGGGGCGGTTGAAGGGAATCGAACCCTCGAATGTCGGAACCACAATCCGATGCGTTAACCACTTCGCCACAACCGCCAAAATAATTGAATGGTTCAGGACAGAGTCGAACTGCCGACACATGGAGCTTCAATCCATTGCTCTACCAACTGAGCTACTGAACCGTAATAAGTAATGGCGGTCTCGACGGGAATCGAACCCGCGATCTCCTGCGTGACAGGCAGGCGTGTTAACCGCTACACTACGAGACCTATTAAAATGGTGTATTGCGGGAGGCGGATTTGAACCACCGACCTTCGGGTTATGAGCCCGACGAGCTACCGAACTGCTCCATCCCGCGCTAATATTATTTACGTCTCAAAAATCAGTACTTATTAAGTATATCATTTAACATCATTGAATGTCAATAACTTTTTAAAATAAATTTTACATTTAATTCATTGAATCTTCATATTAAAATGCGATAATTAATTAATGGTCATCGCCTTTCGAATACTTTATTAGTATATATAGTATTATTAACTTAGTCAATAACAATTCTAAAGTAATTTGTGTAAAAAAACGCTACATTTAAAATATTTTAATTTAAGATACGAATTGGATATTTAATTATTGAATGAATGGTTTAAATAAATGTGATTTTGGGTTTTAAAATCATAAAGTAGAGAGTAGCCACTCCCTACTTTCTTTAAATTTAATTATTTAAACATTTTTATTATAAATGACACTAACACTTATCTCGTCATGTAATGTTGCATTTTTTCTTGTAATTCAGTGAAGGAAACAAAACCCTCTTCTTCTAAAAAGTGCCCTCCTTCATCAACAATTTTAGTTTTGCCACCCAATTCATTAATTAGATTTTGTGTTTCTAAATATGACACATAGGCATCGTCTCTTGAAGCAAGTCCGTAAAAATGCTTCACTTTTGATTTAACGTCATCATAATCGATACTAAAATCCCCTACTTTAATGGAATCGTCAATTTTCACCGCATCTTCTTTAAACCCTGCGATACTGAAAAAGCCTTCAAAGCAGCCATCAACTGATAGGCCTTCAATATATTTTAAAGTAGCTATTGAGCCATATCCATGTGTTACAAAATAAGTATCTGTAGTCAAAATATCAATTTGTTGATGTAATTCATGAACCCAGTTGTCTATGTCATCATTTTTATTTTCATCTAAATGAAATAATTGAACATCGTAACCTTCTAATTCTAAGTTGTGTTGTAACCATGCATACCAATGGTTATGCGAATCCCCTATCTGTGAATGAACGATAACTACATTAGTCATTAACGTATGTCCTCCTTAAAATATTAAATTAGGTTAATTGATATAACAAAACACTTTTAAAGAGGTGCCCTGACCTCTAAAAAAATGTTTAAAACATTATATTTCATCCAATAATTCTTCTACGGTGTTTTTACCTTGTTGAATACAGTCTGGTAGACCAACCGCTTCAAAAGGTGCACCAGTAATTCTAAGTGCTGGATAAGTCTGTTTAACATGTTGTTGAATTTTACGAATTTGACTCATATGTCCAATATGATATTGTGGCATACTTTTAGTCAAACGATTGACAATTGTAAATTCAGGATCGCCTTTAAAGGTCATCATTTTATTTAAATCGCGACGTGCGATTGTTGCTATTTCTTCATCTGTGTGATCTTCAACGACAGTATCACCTGGTTTACCTACATACGCTCTAATCAATACTTTACCTTTAGGCGTAGTGAAAGGCCATTTTTTAGTAGTCCAAGTACATGCTGTAATATCCGTCTTACTCGTTCTAGCAATAACAAAACCTGTACCATTATATGTGTTTTCAATATCCTTTTCATCGAATGCAAATACCACTGTTGCAACTGAAGTAGAATCCATTTGATTAAAGTATTTAAATGCTTCGTCATGATTAAACCATTTCATAAATGTTTGATGCGGCGTTGTAATTAAAACCCCATCAAATTGTTCACTACCTTGATCAGTCACAATCTCATAATTATCTTTATTAATATGGATATCATTGACAGGTGATTGATATCGAATCGTAACGCCTTTACTTTCTATATTCTTAGCTAACGCTTCAATAAATGAACTTAAACCATGTCGAAACTGCTTAAACTGGCCTTTAGGTGCGCCAGGGTATAATTGACGTTGCTTAATACGCTGAGCCTTTTCATGTTGCATACCTTTAATTAAACTGCCATGTGTTTCTTCTTGTTCTTTGAAATTAGGAAATGTACTCATCA
Organism: Staphylococcus sp. GDY8P47P; assembly: GCF_016892225.1. Taxonomy (NCBI): domain Bacteria; kingdom Bacillati; phylum Bacillota; class Bacilli; order Caryophanales; family Staphylococcaceae; genus Staphylococcus; species Staphylococcus sp. GDY8P47P. Next base: position 2,363 of record NZ_JAFENV010000025.1, read on the forward strand.
AACTTAATCGATCGATATCCGTACCATATATCCCCCCCATAAGAGGCTCTATTAAATTCTCAAGTATTTCATTTCCTAATCGTCTTCTAAAGAATTCCCCAACAGATATATCATCATCAATTTGTATAGGTGGTATAACTAAATCAAGTCCGGCTCTTAGCTTACCTAATGGCGATATGAGTTTCGTTTTGAGAAACGGTTTAATATCAGTCGGAATTCCCATGATTGACCCACCTGGTATAGGATACAATTTATTTTTAGCGAAAATATAAGATTGGCCTGTCTCATTCGTAATCAAATCATCTCCAAGACCAATATCTTTAGCTATGTCAGTCATAATCGTTTTACGTCCAAGATATGATTCAGGACCAAGTTCAATTGTATAACCTTCATTACGATACGTTTGTATCTTTCCACCAGGTCGATTAGTTGCTTCAAAAATGGTTACATCTACATCTGGTTTATAATGTTTTAAATAATATGCACTTGCAAGTCCAGTTATACCTGCACCAATGATTGCCACTTTTTTACTCACAATGAGTCCCTTCCTTTATTAAAAAACTGTTTTGATTTCATCCACTATTGCATGGATAAATAATGGATCCGTATTAGGCATTTTTGGACGATAATAATTTGCACCTATCTCATCACATACGACTTTACATTCATAGTCATTATCATACAATACTTCCAAATGTTCACATACAAATCCTACTGGTGTATAAATAAAATGTTTATAGTGATGGTCATTGTACAATGCTCTAGTTAAATCTTGCACGTCCGGTCCTAACCAAGGTGTTCCAGTATTCCCCTCGGATTGCCAGCCTTGAGCAACGTGTTTAATATTCGAAGCTACTTGTAATCGGTTCATTGTATCCTTTAATTCATTAGGATATGGATCATTATTTTTCTCAATTAAACCTTTAGGCAAACTGTGTGCAGAAACAACCAAGATGGTCTCATCGTGTTCATCTTGTGGGATTTGTGCTAACGTTTCATTAATTTTATTTGTCCAATACTCGATAAATTTAGGTTGGTGATAATAATGTTCAACATGGTGTAGCTTAATGCCATACTTATCTGCTTCCTCTTTAGCACGTTTATTATATGAACCAACTGAGAAGCTAGAGTAATGTGGTGCCAACACTACAGTTACTGCTTCTTCAATACCGTCATTGTGCATTTTTTCAACAGCTTCTTCAATATATGGAGAAATATGTTTCAATCCTAAATACAATTGAAATTCAACATCTTCATATGATTCATTTAACGCATGCTTCAATGCTTCAGCTTGTCGATCAGTTGTGCCAGCTAAAGGAGAAAGTCCTCCTATAAATTCATAACGATCTTTTAGATCTTGTAACTCTTCTTCAGTTGGTCTCTTACCATGTCTTATATCTGTGTAATATGGTTCAATATCGCTTTCTTTATATGGTGTCCCATATGCCATAACTAATAAGCCTATTGTCTTAGTCATTAAATAAAACCTTCCTTAATCTTTTTTGAATTCTATGTGTTATTTACTTGTATAATCATGAACAAATTGGGTTACACGTTTTAATGTTTCTGGTTTAACTTCAGGGAAAACACCATGTCCTAAATTAAAAATGTGTTTCCCTCTCTCCATACCTTCGTCGAGAATAGCACGGATTCTCTTTTCTAATACATCCCAAGGCGCAAGTAAAAGTGATGGATCTAAATTACCTTGTAGCGTTTTATTGACGCCCATATTTGTCGCTGTCGTAATAGAGGTACGCCAATCTAACCCTAATACATCGATTGATAAGTCATTCCATTCATTAATAAGATGACTTGCTCCTACCCCAAACATAATGATAGGTACATCAAATTGCGCTTTTATGCCATTGATTAACTTATGCATAGACGGTTTAATGTAATAATGATAATCCTCGATATTTAATGCGCCTACCCATGAATCAAAGATTTGAATAAGTTCTGCACCTGCTTCAATTTGAGCTACTACGTAATCAATTGAAACTTGTACAAGATGGTCCATTAAGGCAAACCAAGTTGCTTCATCCCCATACATCATTGCTTTCGTAAAATTATAATTTTTTGAAGGACCACCCTCAATCATATAAGATGCCAACGTAAATGGTGCACCTGTAAAGCCAATTAGAGGTACGTTCAACTTCTCCTGTGTTAGCAATTGAATCGTTTCAAGTACATATGGTACATCTCTTTTGGGATCAATTTGCGTAAGTTTTTCAACATCAGATACAGATTTAATTGGATTGCTGATGACTGGCCCAATGCCTGATTTGATGTCAACATCCACACCAATTGGTTTCAAAGGTGTCATGATATCTTTATATAAAACCGCTGCGTCAGTATTATAATTATCTACTGGTAATTGCGTTACATAAGCACATAATTCAGGTTGGTGAGTAATGTCAAACAATGCGTATTTTTCTTTTAATTTTCGATATTCTGGTTGTGATCGGCCGGCTTGGCGCATAAACCATACAGGTGTATGAGATGTTTTTTCACCTTTTATTGTTTGTAAAATTGTCTTATTTTTATTATGCACCTTATAGTCCTCCTAAATTAAAATCATTCTTATCTATAATATCATATGCTAATATAATTATCGTTTATGCACACTTAAATGTCATAAAAAAGACAAAGCATAAATGTACATTTCAATTCATTAAATTTTAATAATTTATTAATCTTAATTATAGTATATTTAAGCATTTAAAAATATCCCTCAAACAGACTAATTCGTTTTCAAAATTTTTTAAATATTGCATTCATTTAGTATAGCTAGACTTCTGATTTAATCGTATAATATAAGCAACAAAGGAGGTATGAGTCATGAACATATATACAACATATGGGACTTATGGTTACTTAAATCAAATTAGAACTAAAAATACTGATAGAAATCTGTTTTTATTTTCGACAGATGATTCTTCAGTCATTATTGAAGAAACAGATGACAAATCTATTTTAAAACATCCGACGGTTTATACGACGGTTAAAGCAATTAACGATTTAGATCAAACACATTTTTATTCGGCAATATTTATTCCATCATCTGATGATCACGTACATCAGTTAGAAAAACGTATTGCAAATTTAGAATTGAATTTTGATAACGTTGCTGAGTTTAAGAGCTATCGCTTTTTAAAACCTGTACAAGGAACCACTTATAAGGTTTATTTTGGCTTCGCTAACCGACAAACATACGAAGACTTTAAAGAAACTGACACGTTTAAGGACTATTTTTCAAAAGATGCCTTAAGACATTATTTCGGTTCGAGCAGTCAACATTCAAGTTATTTCGAAAGATATTTATACCCAATTAAAGATTAGTAAATCAAAAAGTTGCCTTTTAACTAGTAACATTTGAATATGTGCTAGTTAAAGGCAACTTTTATTAATCTTTGAGCAGTGATTCTTGATATTGTAATTTTTTAATTGTACTTCTAATCGTTAACCACCCTACTATAAAGAAGATAAGTGCGAAAAAGAAATACTGCGGATAAATACTAATAAATGTAATTGAAAAAATAAGCCCTATGATTAACATTAGTCGATATAAAAACTTTTCGTACCCTTTTATCACTTCAACATCTGACACTGGCCAAACTTGAGGCCATAATCCATAGGCTTGTTGTGTATAAAATTGGGACATTTGTAATAATGTTATATACATGAATAAACATCCAATAATCGCAGAAACGATTGGGAAAGATAACCAAATCATTAATACTAATGCAATCATAATTAAACGCAGAATAATACTAAATGCATCTCTTCCACGAACAAAACTTCGAGTAAAAAGGTAAAGATACATATTTTTCGAATTAAATTTACGACCTTTAGGTGTTGGTAATAAAACATCTAAATATCTACGTCGAACTGCTGTTTCTTTTAAGTGCTTAACATCTGTGAACATATTTACAAATTTATAGTAATTCGTATGATGTCTTTCTTCTATGCTAATCATTCGCTCCCAAGGATATAAATTTGAATGGTTAACTTTAGGAAGTAGAAACGTTGCACTTAATAAAATAAGTGTAAAGACGATTCCCCAATACATTTGATAGCCTAGGACTAAATCAAAGGTTACTAAATTAAATAGAAATAGAATGATACTGATGCTCCAACTTGATTTTCTGATTTGATACCATTGCCATCTCAATTTCAACCCTAGCCAAGGATGGATTAAAGTTAAAATACTAAAAATAATATAAGGTGTTAGTACATGATCATCTAATTTAGAAAATAGTGGGAACAAGATAATGAGTAATACGACTTGAATAGCAATTCTATTAAAATAACTATATCGTAAACTCAACTTCATATAGTCCTTCATGTGTGTTTCAAACGGAAGTAAAAATATTCTATCTGCATCTTTCAAAAATGTTCGTATCGGAAAGATAGATGTCAAGGCTAACAATACGCTCGCACACAATGCATAATCAATATCGTTAGGAATATGTTGTAACCATTGACCATATCCTAATATAAACGCTCCTAATAAAATTAAAAGAAACACTGAAAAATGACCATTGAAAATAAACTTATTATAATAGCTTTTTTCTTTTCGAATTGCATCTAATCTCGTTCTAAATAAAGACGTAGCTGATTTATCCATCTGCTTGACCACCTTGTGTGACATGTATATAGATGTCATCAAGTGTGCGACCATGTAAACCAGTTTGTTCGCGAAGTTCCTCTAAATCTCCGAATGCAACCACTTTCCCTTTATCTAAAATGATAAAGCGATCACAATATCGTTCTGCAGTTGCTAAAATATGAGTACTCATCAAAACCGTACGCCCTTCGTTTTTCTTTTCAACCATCAAATCTAACATTGATTGAATCCCTAGTGGATCGAGACCTAAAAATGGTTCATCTATAATATATAATTCCGGATTCACTATAAAAGCACAGATTATCATTACCTTTTGCTTCATTCCTTTAGAGAAGTGGCTTGGGAATACTTTCAACTCATTCTCTAATCGAAAGGTTTTAAGTAATGGACGTGCACGTTTCATTGCTTCTTCTTCACTTATTTGATAAGCCATTGCTGTCATGGCGATATGCTCTTCCAATGTTAATTCTTCATATATGATGGGTGACTCAGGAATATAAGATAACTTCTTGCGATACACTTCGATATCATCGGTAATCTCAGTATTTGAGATAGAAAGTTTACCTTCTGTTGGCGTTAGTAAGCCTAACATATGTTTAATGGTTGTACTCTTACCTGCACCATTTAATCCAATTAAACCAACAATTTCTCCTGCTTTTAATTCAAAATTTATATCTTCAATAACAGGACGTTTTCCGTAACCTCCTGTCAAATGTTCAACTTTGACTGTCATATGGCACCTCCATGACTATCATTGTACCAAAATTAGCTTTTAACTACTAAAATTACAATTACTTCATTAACGAAATTTTTAATGAGTAATGCTATAATAAGCTATAAATACGTAAAAGGAGTGCATTCAAATGGCTGAAACAGTATTTAGTAAAATTTTATCTGGAGAAATTCCAAGCTTCAAAGTTTATGAAGATGAATTTGTTTATGCATTTTTAGATATTTCTCAAGTAACTAAAGGACATACCTTACTTATTCCTAAAAAAGCATCACCTAATATCTTTGAAACAGATGAAGAGACAATGGCAAATATTGGTGCAGCCTTACCTAAAATCGCTAACGCAATTAAAAAAGCCTTCAACCCTGATGGTTTAAATATCATTCAAAACAATGGTGAATTTGCAGATCAATCTGTATTCCACATTCATTTTCATTTCCTACCACGTTACGAAAATGATATCGACGGCTTCGGCTATCATTGGGAAACGCATGAAAATGAAATCAATGATGAACAAAAACAAGCTATCGCTAATCAAATCAAAGCTCAATTTGAATAATTCTGCATATTGAATGTCATTTTAGGGTAATATACAATTAAAATTAGCTTGTCGACATATGTTTGATATAGAAATAGAAATTGTTATGATTTCACTATTCTATTATTATCCGATAACGACATAACAAGTGAGGAGAATAAAACATGAAAGTATCACGCGTATTATTTGGTATTACTGTGGGAGTGGCATCTGGAATCGCTGTTTCTTGGTTAAACCGTGATGATCAAAGTGTAAAAAACAACACAATTGATGCGAAAGAACCTACTGGATCTCGTTCTGAACTAGAACGTGAGATAGCATCACTTAAACGTAATTTTTATAATATTATAGATTATGCGAAACAAGTTAAGAATGATGGTGTCTCTTATGGTAGTGACATTGGTGATGAATTTAAAACACTCATTGGTGATTTTAAATCTGATATTAATCCAAACATTGAAAAACTACAATCTCACATTGAGAACTTACAAAACCGTGGCGAAGAAATAAGTAATACTTTTTCTAAAGATAATAAATAATTTACGAAATTAGAGTGGTGTGATATTCATTTTGAATTAACACCACTCCTTTTATATTTATAGCAAATTGGACTTGACTGTTTACATTGATAGTTAGATAATACGTAGCGTATATAATTAAGACCTATTAAGAGGTGTCCTTATGTTCCTATGTAAACGTCAAATTGACATTCATGCACGGTTTGGTGTGCCAAGAATCGCATTTTTAAGTTTTACGATTACTATCATCGCGTTTTTAATAAGTTATGAAATCATGTACTATTTTGTAAATACACCTTTATCAGATCGCCATTTTGTGATTTTATTAGTATTTGCTGTATTGATGTACCCTATTCATAAATCAATCCACCTGCTCTTTTTCTTGCCTTATATGAATTCATTTAGAATTCATAAATTAAATAAGAAGTGGTGGTTACCTTATTTCAACACTTATGTAAGCACGCCAGTCCATAAACTATATTTTTGTATTAACTTGATTTTACCTTTCGTATTAATCACTTTCATTTTAATTGTATTAACGATGCATTTCCCACAATATGGCCACTATTTTATGTTTTTATTGGCTTTAAATTTTGGCATATCTGTAATGGATTTTTTATATCTTAAAATTATTATTTTTTCAAATGAAGGTCATTTTATCGAGGAACATCAAACAGGTATTAATATTTTAAATAAAGTGCCCTACCAATCATTTCATTAAAACAAACCATATCGAACTTAAAGCATGTCGCATGTTTCAGGTTCGATATTTTTTAATGCTTAAGTCCGATTAAATCTCGTACTTTAGCAGTATCTCGCCTATTTCTAATTGGTGATGCTTTCATAATATGTTATAGTAACTTTGTTATTAATGTAAAAGGAGCTATCAACCATGAAAATTATGAATAAATTAATTGTTCCAGTAACTGCAAGTGCTTTACTTTTAGGTGCTTGTGGATCAAATGCAACAGATTCTGAAAGTAATACATTAATCTCTTCCAAAGCTGGAGATGTAAAAGTGAAAGATGTAATGAATAAAATTGGTGATGAACAAATTGCAAGTACATCATTTAGCATTGCATTAAATAAAATTTTAGAAGATAAATACAAGGATAAAGTCGATACAAAAGATATCGAGGATGAAATAAAAAAAGAGCAAAAACAGTATGGTGGTAAAGATCAATTTGAAAGCATGCTTAAACAACAAGGTATGACTTTAAATGATTATAAAGAGCAGAAAAAACTTGCTGCTTACCAAAAACAATTACTTGCTGATAAAGTTAAAGTGTCTGATAAAGAAATCAAAGATAACACTAAAAAAGCTTCTCACATTTTAATTAAAGTGAAATCAAATAGTGATGATAAAGAAGGTTTATCAGATAAAAAAGCAAAAGAAAAAGCTGAGAAAATCCAAAAAGAAGTTGAAAAAAATCCAGAAAAATTCGGAGAAATTGCTAAAAAAGAATCTATGGACGCTTCAAGTTCCAAGAAAAATGGTTCTTTAGGTTATGTTGTCAAAGGACAAATGGTAAGCAAATTTGAAAAAGCTTTATTCAAATTAAAAGAAGGTCAAGTTTCAGATGTAGTTAAAACCGACTACGGTTACCATATTATTAAAGCTGATAAAGAAAACGACTTTGATAAACAAAAATCTAAATTGAAAGCTAAACTAATAGAACAAAAAGTACAAAAAGATCCAGAAATTTTAACTGATGCTTATAAAGATTTATTAAAAGAATATGATGTTGATTATAAAGATAGTGATATTAAAAAAGCAGTAGAAAACACTATCCTAAATCCTGATAAACTTAAACAACAACAATCATCTTCAGATAGTTCTTCATCAGCATCAAGCTTATCTTCATAATTTTCAAAGATACTAATTAGAAAAGAAAGCGCAAGTTAGACCACATCATGAAGTCTAGCTTGCGCCCTTTTTTATTTAGTCATAACAATTTATAAAATAAGCGCTTTTACTTTCCATCGTAAATTGACTTTACATAATGGATAAAGTAAAAACGCTTTTTTATTAATCTAATTTTTCTGGATTGTAAAACTGTCGATTTTCCATACCAAAAATACGTTCGGTAAATTGACCTTTATCTGTTTTCTTAAATGCTTTTTCAAACATATTCATCTTCGCGTCAATATTATCAATAAAGAATAATATTTCTGCTTCTTTTAAGTGTGGTAACTTAGGTGAACCAAATTCCATTTTACCATGATGGGCTAAAATCATATGTCGAAGTAACATGACTTCTTCACCATCAATGCCTAGTTCTTTAGCTGCGTCCGCAACTTCATCACTCGCTATCGAAATATGACCTAGTAAATTACCTTCAACCGTATACGTTGTTGCTACAGGTCCACTTAGTTCCCTTACTTTACCTAAATCATGTAAAATAATTGAACTATATAATAAGCTACGATTTAACAATGGATAAATATCACATAATGATTTAGCTATTTCTAACATGGTTAGTACGTGATAACTCAATCCGCTTGCAAAATTGTGATGATGTGAGCTTGCCGCTGGATACGTAAAGAATTTATCTTGGTACTTTTTCAATAAATGACGTGTGATACGCTGTAAGTTAGCATTTTCAATATCTAAAATATAGTGTGAAATGTTCTCTTGGATTTCGTCAGGTGTCAAAGGTGCACCATCTACAAAATCTTGTGTCTTTAAGCCATCTTCAGGTTTCGCTAATCTAAACTGATTGACTTTCATTTGTTTACGACCTCGATAGTTAATGACATCGCCTTTAACCCAAACAATCGTCTCTGGTTTAAGTATTTGCATATCTTCTTTACTCACTGTCCATAATTTGGCTTCAATGTCACCACTTTTATCTTGTAAGAATAATGTCATATAATCTTTTCCTTGAGCAGTAACACCTTGTGTAGCTCTATGGATTAAGAAGAAATTATCAACCGAATCTCCTGGATTTAGCTTTTCTACATTTCTCATCGTTTTCCGCCTTCCTCTACTTTATTTAATATGAGCATCTCTTTAGAAGGAATTGCAGTATCTTTCATACAAGTGAAGTACAATACTTGATAGTCTTTAGCTAATTCTCTTAAATAGTTTAACATCATTGATTTTCTTTGTTTATCAAAATGAACAAATGCATCGTCAATAATAATTGGGAATGGATAATATGGTCTTAATATCTTAATCAAACTAATTCTAAGTGCAATATATAATAATTCTTTCGTTGATTGACTTAGTTCAAGTGGGTGATACATTTGACCATTATGATGTTTAACCATTATTGTGTCATTTTCGTAGGTAATCAAATTATAATTACCTTGTGTGAGTGACGTGAAAATATTAACAGCTTCATTGATCACTTGTGGTAAACGTTTGTCCTTGATTTGCTTAATATGTTCATTAATAAGTGCTTCTAGATAACTTAAACTTGCCCAATCTTTAGCTAAATCATTCATTCTATTTTTTAAGTTATAGTATTCGTGTCTTAACTTAGATAATGTTTTGTCTGTTTCCATATAATTAATTTGAGCAGTCAAGTCACTGACTTCTGTTTGTTTATCCAAATATTGGTCATTATAGTCATCTACTTGTTTCGCAAGCGTAGCGTCTTCTTCTTCTAATTGTGCAGTTGTCTTTTCACTTAAATCTGAACTATCTTCATATGAGAAATCTTGGTTCTCAAGATATAATGTTAAATCATTAAATCTAGCTAATTGTTGATGATAAAGTTGATATTGCTCATACGATTGATAGTATGCCTCTTCACTTGAAACATCGATATAGTTAAATAATGTATCAATTGTATGCTCATTTTCTTCAAGTTGTTCTTTCAATTGTTTTAATTCATTACTTAATAACTCGATTTGATTTTTAAGTTGTTCTTTTTTCTCTCTTTTACTTTCATAATTAGAAATCCAATTTTTTAAATCCGTAAATAATGAAGCTTTATTGAATGGACTAATTTCATGTTCAGTATATTCATTCGCAGTTTGATAAAATTGATCCAATTTTTGATTTACTTCTTGATATTGATGCTTTAATTTATTGCGATAACTATCATTTGATTTCAGTTGATTCATTGTTTTGAAACTATCAAGCAATAGATCATCTGTCATGTTATTCGACAATTTCAAATTGGCTTTAACTTCATCTAATTGATGCTTAAGCGTATTGATTTGTTCTTCTGTGTTTTGTAGTAAACTTTCTTGATGATTTAATTTATTTGCTAAGACGCTCTTATTATTACTTGCGTTACTCCAACGCTCGCGAAGTTGAAATTGTTGATCTAAATCGAAGTTTAAATCATATTCAGATTCTAAATGATTAATTTGTTGTTCCAAATCATTTATTTCTTCACTAATTGATTCACTATAATCAATTTCCTTCGTTCTTACTAAGAAAATACCAATAATAAATACGACTGTTAAAATCGCAAAGATAATACCAAATATAAGGTTCTGCGTTACAAATGAGAAAATGGTTAAACCTAATCCGATAACTGAAAGCACTATAAAACTTAGTCTTAACCACCAATTTCTTTGTTGTTTTCTTTCTTTATCGGAATTAAATGTATCTTTGAGTTTGTTATACAGGTTTTCTTTTTCGTGTAGTTCTAGTTTTTGTTGATTATATTGTTTTTTCTTATCTAAAGCGTCTTCAGAGACTAATTCTTTTTCTAAATGATCAATTTCTTGTGTCAGTGCATTTTGCTCGATTTGATTTTCATCAATGGATCTTTCGATTTGTTGTTTCAATACGTTTTGTTCATTACGCGCTTTAATTGTTTCGCTAACATAGTTTTTCTTGGCATCTGATGTGTCAGTATCGTGATGAACTTCTTGCCAACCAATGCTGGATTTCAAATCTGCTTCTTGACGTTCATAATCATCAATTTCTTGTTCGAGTGCAGAAGATTTCAGTTCAGCCTGTTGAATTTCATTTTCGTCACGTGTTAAATCATAAATATGTTTCGCAGTAGTTTCATTTGAAACTGCAATTGCATTATATTCATGCTCTAATTGCTTTAATTTCTCTTCACGCAAGCTTATATCTCTAGTTAAAGATTGTTTGTAATTTGAAGCTGTTTCATAGCGTTCAATCCCCTTCTCAGGAAAACGCAATGGCTCGATATTTAATCTCTGTTCTAGATCTTTCCATTCTTGGGCTTGCTCATGTATAGCGAGTTGCTTCTGTTTACTTTCATGCATTTTAGATAATTGGTTTAAATTTGCTTTTAAATGTTGCAAATGACGTTGTGACTTATCTCTATCATCTACTAAACGATGATACTCATCCACCTTCGCCTCTTCTTCTCTAATTTGCGCTTCTAACTGTTTCAATTCCTCTAGTTGTTGATTTAGTATTGGATTTTTACCCGCTTTTTTATACAACGTTGTTTTCTTTTGACTAACCATTTTATTCATCATCGTAAATTCTGATGAACCGAGTGCGCCAGCTTCAAGTAAATAACTTTGTAATTGATCTTCATCTAAATTACGGTGAATATCTTGTAATCCAAGCACATTGAATGAGAAGATACCTTGATACGTTTTTTTAGAGATATAGTTTAATTTTTTCTTGAGCCATGCTTCATCACGAATTAAGCCATTTTCTAAATAAATTTTCACATCACCTGAAACGCTACCTTTAACCCGCTCAACAACAATTTCTGATTGGTCATCTAGAATAAGCGTCAGTTTACCCCCATACTGATTTCCCATACGAGGTTCTAATCGAGGCTCTTTCTCTTTTTTAGAAGGGAAGCCAAATAAAATGGAATGGATGAAAGCTTGAATCGTTGATTTACCCGCTTCATTCTCTCCAAAAATCTCAGTAAATTCACGATTAAATTCAATCTTACGATGTACAAATTGTCCATAACCATAGATTTCTAAAGATTTAATGATCATCACTTTCACCTCTCATATCTGCTTTTAAAATATTTTCAGCACGATTAACCAGTTCAACCTTATCAAAATCAGTATAGTCTTCTAGATATTTAGAAGCTCTAGGATTTAAATACAATTCTGTCATTGCTGTTTCAAATACTTTATTATCTTTAATTAAATCAGCTGAAAATTCCCTGACAAGAGGTGTTTCATCCATTTGGATATAATTAAATGTTAGCGATTCTATCATTACAAAATGGTGTTCATTCTCTTCGTAATCGTCAATCATTTCCTTAATCTGACTAATATCATGAGAAGATAATGGTTTATCACTATCTAAATTAACGGTTAATCTATAAAATGCTTTTCCATTAGAACGAACGCTTTCTTTGAATGATTGAATTGCTTCATAAATCCCTTGTTTAGAAACTTTATCTGTGTTGATTGTTGCTTCTTCAAATCGAATTTGCTGCGTTGGAATAAATGTTGCATTTAATCTTAAATGATCACCCTCAACTAATAAACATCCTTTAGGCCCTTGTTCCCCAAAGTGACGTCCTTGAATGTTACCCGGATAATGTATTGGGGGCATGTCGCTTAATTCTTTTCTTTCATGAATATGACCTAACGCCCAATAATGATATAATTTCTGATTTAAATCTTCCAAAATAAATTCAGTGTATCGATCTTTAGTTGACGATTTAATGTATGTACCATGCAGCATGCCAATATGGATTCCTTTTTTACCTTGACTTGATGGAAATTCATCAATCTTATTCTCATAACTTGTATCGTGTTGATAACTAAAACCATGGATAAAAATGGTTTCTCCATCTTTAGTAATAGCTTGATAAGTTTCTAATCTATTAGAGAATACTGAAACATTATTCGGCCAATCGTTCGTAATTTTTTCAGTTAATGGGTCATGATTACCATGACTTACATACACAAAAATTTGCTCTTTTTCTAATCGTTTAAATTGTTCTTTCAAAAATACTTCAGCACGCAATGTGCGATTCTCACTATCAAATAAGTCTCCAACGATGAGAACAAAATCAACTTCTTCTTTCAATGCAGTATCGACAATCTTCTTAAAGCTTTCATACGCACTGTTTTGAACATCTTCAAAAATGGATGGCGCCAAATGACTTTTAGATTTAAAGGGGCTGTCGAGATGCAAATCCGCACAGTGAATAAATTTTATCATTGATATTAGCTCCTTAATAGCATGTTCATATATCTTTATGTATTCCTATATTTTACCATAACTTGATTACTTGGGTCGAAGAACTTATGTATTAAAAAAAGGGAGCAGGACAGAATTCTTTTGAATTCGTCGTCCCACCCCCGCAAGGATGACTAGAACTGAGAAAAGCTTGATTTAAGCGCCTTCTCAGTTCAGTCAGCTACTGCGAATTTGCTAAGTAGCATCATTATATTATTTATGTCCCAGACTGCTCAAATACTAACAATTAGTCAGCATAAATTTCATCTAAAGGTTTAACAATAATTTGGTTAATTTCTTGGAATACTTGGCTCATTTTTTGCTCAGCTTGCATTAATTCAGAAATATTTTCATCTTTTTCAATAGCTTGAGCTTGTTCTTGAGCTTTTGCTAAATCTTCTTCAGGAATTTCTTCACCTTGCATTTGTTTTTGTTGGAAACTTAATTGTGTTTCGCGGAATTCATCAAATAATTTTTTTGATTCTTCGTTATCTTTAACTTTAGAAAAAGCGTCTTTAATAGCTTTATACTCATCGCTATCTCTTAATGCTTGTTCTAGTTGATTTGCATAATCATATAAATTTACTGCCATATCTGTTTGCACTCCTTAGTGTAAAGTAATTTTTGACAACTCTTAATAACCATAACATATTATTTATAATTAGACAAAAATTGCGACTAAACCTTGGAAAAATCCAATGATACCACCTAAAATAAAACCTAATGACATAATCAGTTTTAACTCTTTATTCGCAATTTCAATGATTAATTTTTCAATGTAATCTAAATCGAATGTATTAATTTGATCTTCAACCATTTGGCGTAAATTAATTTTAGTCATAATGGTTGAAAGGTGATTGGATGCCTGTTTAATAATTAAATCAGTCATTGTACTTGCTACCCCAGCTTGAAGATGATCAATTAACGTTGGTGCCAAATTCTTTAATGGCATATCCACTTTTTGATTTAATTGTAAATTCGTAGTAATTAAGTGCACGACTGACTCAGTAATATGAGTGAATTGCTCTTCCTTTACAACTTGGCCTAAAGGCTGAGATTTAAGTGTTTCATATTCATCTCGAATCACTTTATCAATAATCACTTTAGCTTTTGGATGTCTGGTCAAACGTATTAATTCATGTTGAATTCGATCAGCAATACTTTCTTTTGTCATAAACATTTGTAATAACCCGACGATTTTACCTTTTTCAGTGAAGAAGGTATCTAACATGTCATAAATATCTCTCGCACCTTTATCTGATGAAAGATAATGACGTGCACGTTCTCTAATTAAATCACCCGCTTGTTCTAACTTCTCATCTGCCATGCTGATCACTTCTGCCGGCAATATTTCATTAATTGAGGTAACTTGTTTATCATAATAATATGAATTTAATTTATTTAATACTACGCGATTCATCTTATTATTAATTAGATCATCTATATCAAAATTAAATTGATGTGCAAACTTTCGAATAGTTGCATCATCTTTTCTTAAATTGGATAGTTGCTTACTAACTAAATCATTGATTGCATCACGCGTTTGAGGTTCGTTTAACTTATGCTTAATAACAGACTCCGTAATTAAATGTTCCTCTATCACTTGCCCTATTTTAGTAGCAATCTCTTCTCTTCTTTTTGGGATCAACCCTGGTGTAAAGAGTACACGCATTTTAAATAGATAGTATGGTTTAAAGGGATGAAATAACATCCTAATCGCAATAACGTTTGTTACGCCACCAATAACAGCCCCTACTACCACCATGAATAGGATAACTAAAAAAGCCTGCATCTTAATTTCTCCTTAAAATTATTGTTACAATATGATGATTATATCACTTTGTAATTGATGATTCCTTTAATTTACACTTCATTTAAATAGATTATGGTGTTACAAAAAGAAAATTAAAAACGAGCCATGATATCAATATCACAGGCTCGCCTTAAAATTAGCAATCAGAACAAACTTAAGTTAAATTTGGACTTGCTGGTTATTTTAGATTTATAAATAAAATATTACTCGGAAGTGATTAAATCGATGAAGATTCTTCTATCACTTTCATACTGAATAATAATAATTTAACTATAATTAAACGTGCATTAATTCTTCTTTCGCATTTCTATTGAAGTATGTTTCAGCTTCTCTTAATTTTGAAGTACCAAAGATGGGTTGTTTTTCAGAATTTAACACTCTATAGATATTACTTACTTTATTACTTTGTAAAATGAAGCCGTTACGCGTTTCAATTGTATTCCAATAAATATCACTTGTTGTTGAATGATTTGGATATGCACAATGATTACGAGAAATAGTTTGTACAATTTCCAAAGGATCGCAACCGAATGTATTATTTAGTACATCTGAATCTCTAAATAATGCACAAATTGATACACATGTCGTCCAGTTCGGTAACACACGTTCTTTCTCAATTTGAACTAATGTTTTTTTTGAAAGGCCAATTGTTTGAGCCATTGTATCTTGCGTATAGCCCGCTTCAATACGAACCATTTTAAATTTTGTTTGAATTAAATCTGTGAAACTCTGTCTATCCATATTTTATTCTCTACCTTTCTAATAGGGGTTAATTTATCCGGACATAAGAAATTGCAATAATACACATTTCTTGAAACACAAATTACATCTTAATATATTTTCAATAAAATGAAAAGAGGAATTTTTGTTTTTGTAGACAATTTTATTAATGCCAAAATTATCAAAATAATTAAATTAATCGATTTTCGAACTTATTTGTCATATTTAACCACATTTATATGGCATATGATTTTATACAAGTCGATTTTCAATTGCATAAATTGCTGCTTGAGTACGATCAGTCACATTTAATTTGTTAAAAATATGACTCACATGTGTTTTGATTGTTTTTTCTGACACGAACAAAGTATTTGCGATTTCTTTATTTGTTTTACCTTTAACCATTTCTGCTAATACTTCTATTTCGCGTTTAGACAGCTTATTCGTGTTATGTGGTTTTGATGAAACTGTATCTAACACACTTTGAGCATCTGGATGAATAATACGTTTGTCATTCAATACGTCATGTATTGTTTCTATCAATTTTTGAGGTTCAACATCTTTCATTTCATATCCATCAGCTCCCTTATTAATTGCCGATATAACATGTTCATCATCCACATAACTCGTTAATACCAACACTTTAATATCTGGATAGTGTTGTTTCACATACTCTGTCACCTCAATACCATTCATTTCAGGCATAACCAAATCTAGTAGTATAATATCTGGTATATCATGTTCATTTAAATAATTAATTAGAGATTGACCATCTGCTAAACTAGCTAATACTTCTAAATCATTTACAGTTGACAATAGAAACTCAAGTCCTTGTCTTACAATATGATGGTCGTCAATTAGTATGACTGTTGCCACAATGATGACTCCTTTCACCTATTTATAAAGGGATACTGAATCGTAATGTTGTTCCTTTATTTAGCTTTGAATCTATTTTAAACTGCCCGTTTAATGCATAAATACGTTGATTTATATTTCTTAAACCTTGTGATGATTTATTGATTTCTTTATTCATGTCGAAACCAACACCATCATCTTCTACAGAAATCATCAACCGTTCTTTTTCTTGTTTTAAAATAATATGTATTGCATTGGTTTGAGCATGCTTTTTAGTATTGTTAATACATTCTTGTAAAATTCTATAAACGTGTTCTTCTATGATGTTAGATAAGTCAATCAATCCATCAACATCGATAGTTACATTTATATTTAGAATTTGGGCATATTGCTTTAACGCGTGTACTAACCCATGCTCAAGCCCTACTGGTTTGAGTTGCCAAATTAATGAACGCATTTCATTAACAGCACTTTGACTTGTTTCTTCAATCGTCTTAAAGGCTTTTTTTGCCATTTCATCAGTTGTTATATCATGTGCTGCATGGGCTGTTAATTTTAAAGAAAATAATAGTTGGTTAACTGAATCATGTAAATCTCTTGCTAAACGATTTCGCTCATTTATTCTAGCCGCCTCTTTTTCTTGATCCGTTAAATATATACGTTTAATGGCAGAACCTATTTGTAAAGCTACAGATTCTAATAAAGCTAAATCCTCTTCACTATAATGTGTTGTATAAGGTGATGCAACATTAAGTAACCCATATTGTTCCGTTCCAGACCGTAATGGCACTGTTGCATGATGGGTGACACCTTCTGTTTCTGCTTTATATGTTTGATTCGCTATATTTATTCTAGAACAGTTAATAATATTAGATGCTGTTGTTAAACGACCATGATGATATGCAGTTACGCACCAACAAGACCCTTCTTTCATATAACGACAATGATTTCTTTTTAATGCACCTGGAAGATCGACATCAGCTACGATTTCATGTTCTCCATCATCATCTATAAAGAATATCCATCCAGTCGTAAAGTTGCTTCCTTTGATTAAATAATTTAGAGCGCCATGCATCATATCATATAATTCCGTTTCTTCATTGAGATATTCTGCTATCTCTTTTAATAATGCTAAACGTGTCGGTTTTTCCATCAAATCGCTCCAATTACTCAAATTTGCATTAGTATTATTATACAGTGAGATTTAAATTTTTAAAAACATAAAAATATTTAAGTTACATATCGTTCTACGTAATGGTGATTTTCATATAAATATGTTTAAGTACATCAATAGCAACTGAAGATATGATATGATTAATGCGAATGCTATAGGAGGAAATTATGAAGTTTAAAATACCTGAGAATTATAATCAAAATACATTGAGAGAAATCTTTCAATCATTGAAATTACCTAAAAAAGATTTACACCAATTAAATATGTCAAAAGAAATAACGATTAATCATCAGCCCGCTAAATTAACAGACAAAGTGGTTACTGGTGATGACGTTTTTATCCCTACTCCTGAAGAAAAAAGTAATTATTTACCTAGTTATCGTTATGCACAAATTAGTTATGAAGATGATGATTTAGCTATTGTAATGAAACCTAAAGGTGTTAAGACACACCCAAATGATTTAAAAGAAAGTAATACGCTAATGAATCACGTTATTTACACCCTAGATAGTGATTATGTAGAACCTATCCATCGCTTAGACCAAGAAACAGTTGGTTTACTTATTGTGGCGAAGAACCCTTTAATGAAAAAAATTCTAGATCGTATGTTAGAAGAAAATGAAATTACTAGAATATATAAGGCGAATGTTAAATCTTTGTTACCTATTAAACCTCAAACGATTGATAGTCCTATAGGTAAAGATAAATTCCATCCTAATAAACGTCGCATTTCAAACACTGGTCAACGCGCAATTACACATATTCTATCTTCTAAAATGATAAAAGAAGGCGTATGCCAATTAGATATTAAATTAGATACTGGTCGTACGCATCAAATTCGAGTTCATTTAGCCGAAATTGGTCACCCTGTAATTGGAGATCCTTTATATGGCGATTCAACATTACGTCAGTTAGAACTTAATAGTCATAAAATTGAATTTAAACATCCATTAACTCAAGCACTCATCTCCGTTAGCCTAGATGATGAATAAAAAAATCACTTGTCTTATATATTTTGGTGCAAAGACGATGTGATACTTACAATTTCATTTTATATGTGCTAAACTGTTTGTGTCGGATGACATTAAATAGCATCTCCTCGTGTTGAATATTTGGTTGGCTGACCAATATATATTCTAGCACGTAGAGATGCATTTTTTTAGATAACGGTGAAACTTTTTCTGGGGAGTGGGACAAAAATAATATAATGAAGCTATTTAGCAAATTCGCAGTAG
>NZ_JAFENV010000025.1:21737-33207 GCF_016892225.1 Staphylococcus sp. GDY8P47P
AGTGGACGACGAATTTAAAAGAATTCTGTCCCACTCCCTTCTTTATACAATGAGAGTAACTGTCAATATCAGTCGACAGTTACTCCCTTATTTATTTTATGCGTTTTAATTAATGTGGATCTACCATATCTTCAGGTTTAATCCATTCTTTAAATTGTTCTTCTGTAACATGTCCAGATTGGATAGCAGATTCTTTTAAAGTTAATCCTTCTTTATGTGCTTTTTTAGCAATTTGAGCAGCTTTTTCATAACCAATATGAGGGTTTAAAGCAGTTACTAACATTAATGATTGATTTAAATAATTATTAATGTTTTCTTCAATTGGTTCAATGCCTATCGCACAGTTATCATTGAATGTTTGCATACCATCTGCAAGTAAGTAAATTGATTGTAATGTGTTATGAAGTATTACTGGTTTAAAGACATTTAATTCAAAATTACCTTGTGAACTTGCAATACCAACTGTAGTGTCATTACCCATAACTTGAACTGCAACCATTGTAAGCATTTCGCATTGTGTTGGATTTACTTTACCAGGCATAATTGATGATCCTGGTTCATTTTCAGGAATTGAAATTTCTGCAAGTCCCGCTCTCGGACCAGACGCTAACCATCTAATATCATTTGCGATTTTCATCAAGTCTGCTGCTAACGCTTTTAACGTACCATGTAATTGAACAACTTCATCATGAGATGTCAATGCATGGAATTTATTGTCAGATGATACAAAGTTATATCCAGTATTATCTGAGATAAATTTAGCAACCTTATTACCAAATTCTGGATGCGCATTAATACCTGTACCAACAGCAGTTCCACCGATAGCTAAGCTTAAGATATGTTTTTTTGATTCTGCTAGTAATTCTTCACATTTATCTAACATATAACGCCAGCCACTGATTTCTTGTCCTAATTTAATTGGTGTCGCATCTTGTAAATGTGTTCTACCAATCTTAATAATTGATTGATACTTATCCTCTTTTTCTTTAAAAGTATCACGAAGATGTTTTAAAGCGGGTTCAAGTTTAGTTTCAACTTCATGATATAACGCAACATGCATTGCTGTTGGGAATGTATCATTTGAACTTTGAGATTTATTCACATCATCATTAGGATGAATTGATTCGTCAATACCTTGTTCTTTTAAATATTTATTTGCTACAAAGCTAACAACTTCATTAACGTTCATATTACTTTGAGTACCGCTTCCTGTTTGCCAAACAACAAGTGGGAAATGTTCATCTAATTCCCCTTTTAAGATTAAATCACAAGCGTAAACGATGGCATCTTTTTTAGCATCACTTAATTTTCCTAATTCATGATTGGCTAATGCTGCACCTCTTTTTAATTGGGCAAATCCATAAACCACTTCAATTGGCATACGTTCTTTACCCACTGGAAAGTTTCGTTTACTTCTCTCCGTTTGAGCACCCCAATATTTATCTCCAGTTACTTCAATTTCTCCGAATGTATCGTGTTCAATTCTTACTGACATGCGAAAATCTCCCCTTATACAATTATTTAACCATAGTATAGCATTATTTAAATTAAAGGGGCAACGCATTATTAAAGCGGTTTCAACAAATTAAATTCAAGCTCAAATTAAAAAATAACGGTTAGAATATGGATGCATTATTCTAATCGTTATTTTTGATACACTATTCAATTGTTCTTCACCGAAGTAACCTTATTCATGCTTGTTATAATCATATTTAACTTTAACTGCTTTAATAACTGCTAAAGCGCTTAAAATATATAACACCACACTAATGATCAATGTAAAAGGACTTAATTGAATTAGAAAGCCTATAAATCCCGTGAGTTGTGCATAAAAATCATTTAAAGAATACATTAAAATACCAGTTATTAAAATACAACATAGCACACTTATGAATACACCTGTTTGATTACTTTTGATGAAAGGTTGCGCACTTATATTTTCAATTAAACCGTTGGATAAGTTTAATTGCAATTTAATAATTTTAAACAATATTGGTAGATAAAGTGCACCAAATGCGATTGGGAATCCTTTAATTGAAAGTAAACTAATCAAAATAGTGGCAATCGTTAGTGGAAGCCAATATTTATGTAACATTTTACGCTCTCCTTATATTTAATGATTGAAGTATATTTTACCATATTTCATAATCCATTAAATTGTATTCAGCCGTTAAACTCGTAAAAATTTACATTTACTTAGTACGCTTGTTTCATAAAAAATAAACTCGAGACATCTTTAAAGGTCTCAAGTTTATATTAATCAAAAGTATTCGTTTTAAAGCTATCATCTATTCATGCGATTGATTTAATTTGTCCTCATCATTTTCTTCAGAAATTTGTTCCATCTCTTTGCCTAAGGTTTTTAAATCATCTAAATCTTGCACCATCGCATTTTCTTCTTCACGATAATTTAGTTCCGAATCTTTATTTTCAGCCATTTGTCAAACCTCACTTTTAAATTTAAGCAAATCTAGCAGTGAAATATGCTTTAACATCTTCAGGTAAACCTTCAGCAGCCGCTCTATCTAACACGACTGTTACCATTCTATGTGCTTTAAGATCAGAAGGTTCAAAGCTTGATTTACCATTTTCTTCATAAAGTTTTTTAACAACCTCACGTTTATTTGCACCAGTCACAACTAATACAACTTCACGTGATTTTAATAAACCTTGTCTTACGTTTACATTTAAACTACCCGCTTCATCAATAGATGTAACTTGTAGAATTAATTTTCCTTTATTTTCTTTCGTCTTAATTTTATCATCAATTAAAGACGCCGCATCATCATCAAAATTAATTGGATAAATTTGGCTAGCAGGTACGCCTAACGCCTCATAAAATGAACGATTATCATCATAATCCAAAATATTTATTTGACTAAAATCGACTGCATGATGATCAACATCTTTCTTTAGTTCATCTAATACTGGTGCCGCATCTTTAGTTAAATGAATGCCAGCAATCGTTGTAGGATTGTTATTAAATTGCTTTCTAATGATATCTGCTGTGTATTCAGCTACGTGTTCTACATCATTAAATACTTTAAAGTTCATTGCCATTGTCTTTACACTCCTCTTAGTTCATCAATGTCTTATAAATAACGTATTATTTATTAGAATACCCTTGTAGACATTAAATCAAACTATTTTAAAAATGTTATATTAAATCACTAATAAATATAACATTTTTTAATAAAAAGATGCATTGAATTTCAACTTTCGGATTAACGTTTACGATAAACCAGGAAAGTTTTGTTGTCGTAGCGCTTCATAGATTAACAATGCTGCTGTATTAGATAAATTCAATGATCTAATATTCTCACTCATAGGAATTCTTAATGCTGTATCCGCGTATTTCTCTTTAACCCAATCAGGTAATCCAGTTGTTTCCCTACCAAATATAAAATAATAATCTGTATTCTCCTTAGCGAAATTAAAATCGCTATAAGTTTGTTTACCAAATTTAGTTAATAAATAATATTCGCCATTTGTAATATCAAAGAAGTCTTCAATACTTTCATGATAGGTAATATTAACGTGTTCCCAATAATCAAGACCAGCTCGCTTTAACATTTTATCATCCGTACTAAATCCTAATGGTTTAATCAAATGTAAATGTGTATTTGTCCCTGCACAAGTACGAGCGATATTACCTGTATTAGCAGGAATTTCTGGTTGAAATAAAACAATATGATTTGTCATTTAAAGTTTCCTCATTTCTAATCCTTTTATCATTTCATTTTGAACTTCTTCAAGTTCATGTTCATAGTATTCATCTATGAATTCACGTGCTTCTTCTCCTAGAATTTGACCGATTGCCCAGTACGCAGTTCCCCTAATCATTGGC
Source organism: Staphylococcus sp. GDY8P47P (assembly GCF_016892225.1). Lineage (NCBI taxonomy): Bacteria > Bacillati > Bacillota > Bacilli > Caryophanales > Staphylococcaceae > Staphylococcus > Staphylococcus sp. GDY8P47P. The sequence continues at coordinate 25,585 of NZ_JAFENV010000025.1, forward strand.
CTTGGATCATTTAATGCTACTTCTTTAAGTTCAGGTATAGCGGCAACTTCATTAAAGTGTGCTAATGCAATAATAGCGTTACGTTGAATTGGTTTTTTTCCACGCCAAGCACCTGCTAAATGACCATAAGTTTGTTTGAATTCTTTATTGCTCATTTGTAATAATGGTACTAATCGTGGTTTCAATATCTCAGGTTCTAGTATAATATCATCATGTGTCGTGTTTATTCCTTTATTTTTAGGACAAACTTGTTGACATGTATCACATCCATATAAACGATTACCTATTTTATATCTATATTCATCTTGTAGGTATCCTTTCGTTTGTGTTAAAAAGCTAATACACTTTTGAGCGTTTAATTGACCATTTCCAACAAGTGCGCCCGTAGGACACCTATCAACACATATCGTACAATCACCACAGCTATCAAGAATTGGATCATCTGGCTCAAATGGTATACTCACTAACATTTCTCCTAAGTAAGTCCAGGTACCTAAATCGGGGTTAATGATAAATCCATTTCGACCTGCAAATCCAAGTCCAGCTCGCTCTGCAACTGCCCTATCGGATAACACGCCAGTATCAACCATACTCTGTATTTCTACTTCGGGCACTTTAGATTGTATAAAATCCGCAAGCTTATCTAAACGCTTTCGCATAATTGAGTGATAATCTTGTCCCCAAGAAGCGCGTGCAAACATCCCTCGACGATCACCTCTAACACTTTTAGGTGCACCTTTAAGTTTATTTGGATATCCAACAGCTATTGCTATAATTGAACGTGCAGTAGGCAAACTTAATTTTGGCTCAGTTCGTAATGCAATATCTGATTCTTCAAATCCTGAAGCATAGCCTTTTGCGTGATAATCTTCTAATTTCTTTTTAAGTTCATCAAATGGATCAGCTGTAGTAAAACCAATGCTATCTATGCCTATTGAATATGCATAATCGATAATTTCTTCTTTAAGCCAATTATAATCCAATACATTTGCCTCCTTAAAAATGATACATATGACATTTTAACACAATCCTCTTAAAGAAATCGTTAATTATTTATGGACTATTTAAGTATCTTTACATTTTAATAGGAGTCTGAAACGTATATGTCTCAGACTCCTTAATCAGTCATTATTATTTCTATAGTACTCTAGATAAAAAGTTTTGTGTTCTTTTATGCTTCGGTGACTGAAATAGTTGTTGAGGTGAACCTTCTTCTACAACGTATCCATCAGCCATAAAAATCACTTTATCACTTACATCTCTCGCAAATCCCATTTCATGAGTCACAACAACCATTGTCATACCTTCTTTAGCTAAATCTTTCATGACATTGAGCACATCGTATACAACTTCCGGATCCAATGCAGATGTAGGTTCATCAAATAATATGATATCTGGATGCATAGCCAATGCCCTAGCTATCGCAACTCTTTGCTTTTGCCCGCCGGATAATTGTGAAGGATAAACATCAGCTTTATCTTCAAGTCCCACTTTTTTTAGTAATGCAAGTGCCTCTTGTTTCAATTGATTTAAATCGTTCATATTTAGTAACTTAGGTGCCAAAACGATGTTATCCAAGACTGTTTTATGTGGAAATAAATTAAAATTTTGGAATACCATTCCCATTTTTTGACGTAATTTATTTAAATTATTATTCTGATGAGTCAGTTCAGTTCCCTCAAAAATAACCTTTCCACTAGTTGGTGTCTCTAACAAATTTATACATCTTAGCAGCGTGCTTTTACCACTTCCAGATGGTCCGATGATGGCTAAAACTTCACCTTTATTTATTTCCAAATTAATATCTTTAAGTACTTCAATTTTATCAAATTTTTTAGTTAAATTTTCTATTTTAATCACTTGCTTTCATTCTCCCTTCAATTAAACTCATAACGCTTGATAATGAGAAAGTTAATATAAAGTACATACATGCAGCTATGATTAATGGTGTGAAAGGATCAAATGATATACCTTGTACAACTTGAGCGTTGAACATAATTTCACCAACACCAATTGTAGATATAATAGATGACTCTTTTATTAAAGTAACAAATTCGTTTCCTAAAGCTGGTAATATATTTTTAAATGCTTGAGGTAATACAATATGAATCATTGTTTTTGAATAATTTAAACCTAAGCATTGCGCAGCTTCAGTTTGACCTTTATCAACTGCATTAATTCCAGCTCTTATTATTTCTGCAATATAGGCAGAAGAGTTTATGACTAATGAAATCGTTCCACAAATAAGTGCAGAAATATCTAACCCTAAGAGTGCAGTTGTTCCAAAAAAGACTATAAAAACTTGCACTAACATTGGTGTTCCTCTCAAAAATGCGATGTAAATTGACGCTGGCCATGAAAGAATTTTAAATTTACTAAGTTTTGCAAGTGCAATAAATGATCCAATAATCGCTCCACAAACTACACCGATTAAAGAAATAAGTACAGTATTTTGCAATCCTTTAACGAAGAAAGTGCCATACTTTTGAATAAAACTACCATCGTCAACCATTTGTTCTGAAGCTATATTCATATATTTATTGATTAAATTTTGGTCTTTAACATTTTTGATTGACTCATTTAGATGTTGTAATAAAATAGGTGAGTCTTTAGGTAAAGCAATGACTGTAGTTTTTTTCTCCTCATTAAATGAAACATTGGCAATTTTTAAATCTTTATTTTGCTTAGCGTAGGCTTCAGCTACTGGCTTTTCAATAACTAATCCATCAATTTTTTTACTTTTCAAAGCTAAAATTGCATCTGGTAAACGATTGAGTGAACTTAATTGTGCATTTTCTATTTCTTGCTGCGCAATTTTTTCTTGCTCACTGCCCTTTTGAGCGCCTATTTTTTTATTTTTAAAATCATTTAACGTATGGAATACATCACTATTATTTTCTCTAATTAACATTACATTACCTGTTTCCATGTATGGTTCTGAAAAATCTACTTCTTTTTTCCTTTCAGGTGTAGACGTCATACCAGATATAATAATGTCTATTTTCCCAGTTTTTAAAGCGCCAAGTAAACTATCAAATTGCATATTAACAATTTTTAATTTTAAATGATTATCTTTTGCAATTTTTTTAGCTAATTCAATATCTACACCCACATATTCTGTCTTACCATTTTTCGTTTTTTCAAATTCCAGTGGTGCATAATCGGCTGATAGTCCTACTCTTAATTCACCTCTTTCTTTAATTTTATTCCAAGTTGCATCTTCATCAGCTAATACCATTGGTTGTATGTATATCAATGTCAAACTAATTAAGATTGCTATAGTTAGTACTTTAGTAATTATTTTCATAAGCAACCTCCTTTAATTAATTCATTATTATACATATAAATGTATTAATATACAATAGTGTATTTAAAAAAAGGAGTTAGACAGAATTCTTTTTAAATTCATTGTCCAACTCCCAGCTTGCTTAGCTTGTAAAATGTATTTATAAAATTTTTTATTGACCACACGCAAGCATGACTATACTGAAAAACACATCTTTAGTGTCTTAACAGTTCAGTCACCTACTGCGAATTTGTATAATAACTTCAATATTATATATTCCTGGCTCGTAAGTAAGCTTTATTGCTTAGGTATTTCAAATTTATAAATACCATCATGATAACTAGGAATTAATTTTTTGCATATTTCATGAATAATAAATGCACTCACAAATGGAATTATCAAGTAACCAAAAATAAGTAAAATAATATTCATTGTTGCATCACCAGGCATTCTATTAAAGGCATTGATTGGTCCAACTAAACCTGTGTACCCAAATCCAGCCGATAATGGTGTACCTTTAATTCCAATGGCGTATGCTAATACTCCTGATACGATACCATTTAAAGTTAGTGGAACCGCAATGATTAAATGCTTTAAATATACAGGTATCATCATTTTTGCAGCACCAATGAGTAATACAATATTAACACCCATTGAATTAACTCGTATTGATCCAAATATGAAAGTAACACAAGCAGCTACAATTCCCATATTGGCTGCACCACTTCCTAAACCAGTTAAGCTTATAGCTGTGGCAATAGCAACTAATGAAATCGGTGTAACCATCAATAATGAGAACGTTACACTTATCAAAATTGACATGATGAGTGGATTCAAAGCTGTAAATGAATTTACCATATGACCAAGACCTTTAGTTATGGTTTGTACATAAGGTAATGTTAAAAGTCCAATTAAACCACTTGCAACAGGAATTAAGACTGGTAATATAATCATTTCAAGTGATCCTAATTTCCCTTGCAAAAACATATATAATGCACACGCTATAATGACAACTAAAATAATATTAATAATATCACCGATGCCCTTTAATGCAATACCTTTAGAAGTGAATTGTACCGCTCCAGATCCAAGCATAGCAGCTACACCAACCATACAAGACCCTGCACCATTAAACTTAAATTGATGTGCTGCTAAAACACCGATAATAAATGCCATAAATGATTGAATAATAATCACTAAATGAAATACTAATTGAAGTAATGGATGATTATCCATAAATAATTTTAAAAATTCTCCCAACAATGCATTTGGTAATAAAGCAATGACAACTCCAGCACCTACAGCATTGAGAATATTACTAAAAAAATACTTTAAACTTATGCGTTGTTTACTCATAGTAGCCTCCGTTTTTAAACATTAGCTTTATATTAGTACAATCTACCCTGTTTAACAATATGAACAAATAAGTTTTAATCAAAAATTAATGTTGAGACTATCAATACAAACAATAAAAAAAGTTATTTAAAAATAATTATCAAATAAAGTTTTAAATTGTTTTATCATATCCTAAAATTTGAGCAATTTTCTATTGATAAAACAATGCAAGATTATGGCCATTTTCTAAAAGCAACTTAGGAAAAATAATAAGAAAGCTCTTAAAATCATTAATGAGTTGTGACATAATTTGTGACATAAATTTTTAATTTAGTCCCCTCTCGTGACATAGATATGACATAAAAATAGTGTCTAAAAGCATAAAAAAAGAGTGAAAACATTGATTTAACAACATTTTCACTCTAAAAATTCCTAAAAGAATTTAAAAATATACCGGCGGTCGGGGTCGAACCGACACTCCAATACAGGAACGGGATTTTGAGTCCCGCGCGTCTGCCAATTCCGCCACGCCGGCTCAATTTTTGATAAATAAAAAACTTCCATTTGGAAGCAAAAACTTGGAGCGGAAGATAGGATTTGCACCTATATCTCGTTCCGGGAAGGAACGTATTCAAAAAGTTGAAATACTCCCGCATTATTAGAATATGGAGCGGAAGATAGGATTTGCACCTATACCTTGTTCCGGGAAGGAACATATTCTAAGAGTTGAAATACTCCCGCATTATTAAAATATGGAGCGGAAGATAGGATTTGCACCTATATCTCATTCCGGGAAGGAATGTGTTCTAAGAGTTGAACTACTCCCGCATCGTGCATGGAGGCGGCAACCGGATTTGAACCGGTGATAAAGGTTTTGCAGACCTCTGCCTTACCACTTGGCTATGCCGCCAATAACTGGGCTAGCTGGATTCGAACCAGCGCGTGACGGAGTCAAAGTCCGTTGCCTTACCGCTTGGCTATAGCCCATTAATAATATTAAGGGCGGTTGAAGGGAATCGAACCCTCGAGTGTCGGAACCACAATCCGATGCGTTAACCACTTCGCCACAACCGCCATGGCAGGGACAGTAGGAATCGAACCCACATCAAAGGTTTTGGAGACCTCTATTCTACCGTTGAACTATGTCCCTATTATAGATGGTGGAGGGGGGCAGATTCGAACTGCCGAACCCGAAGGAGCGGATTTACAGTCCGCCGCGTTTAGCCACTTCGCTACCCCTCCAAGAGATGGTGCCGGCCAGAGGACTTGAACCCCCAACCTACTGATTACAAGTCAGTTGCTCTACCAATTGAGCTAGGCCGGCATAGTGAAATGGTTCAGGACAGAGTCGAACTGCCGACACATGGAGCTTCAATCCATTGCTCTACCAACTGAGCTACTGAACCATAATTTGTAATGGCGGTCTCGACGGGAATCGAACCCGCGATCTCCTGCGTGACAGGCAGGCGTGTTAACCGCTACACTACGAGACCTAAAAATGTAATTGCGGGAGGCGGATTTGAACCACCGACCTTCGGGTTATGAGCCCGACGAGCTACCGAACTGCTCCATCCCGCGATAATAATTAATGGCGGAGGAAGAGGGATTCGAACCCCCGCGGCCCGTTAAGGCCCTGTCGGTTTTCAAGACCGATCCCTTCAGCCGGACTTGGGTATTCCTCCACTAATTAAATGTAAATTACTATAAAATTGATAAATGGCGGTCTCGACGGGAATCGAACCCGCGATCTCCTGCGTGACAGGCAGGCGTGTTAACCGCTACACTACGAGACCATTAAAATACGGAGGAAGAGGGATTCGAACCCCCGCGAGCCGTTAAGCCCCTGTCGGTTTTCAAGACCGATCCCTTCAGCCGGACTTGGGTATTCCTCCAAAATTATATGGACCTTGCAGGACTCGAACCTGCGACCGAACGGTTATGAGCCGTTAGCTCTAACCAACTGAGCTAAAGGTCCAAATTATAATTCTACAACTAATAAGTAGTGGCGGTGGAGGGGATCGAACCCCCGACCTCACGGGTATGAACCGTACGCTCTAGCCAGCTGAGCTACACCGCCGTTATCTAGTTTGTAAATGTAATATGGTGGAGACTAGCGGGATCGAACCGCTGACCTCCTGCGTGCAAAGCAGGCGCTCTCCCAGCTGAGCTAAGCCCCCATATTGTATTTAAATAAAGTTCCTATCGGGAAGACAGGATTCGAACCTGCGACCCCTTGGTCCCAAACCAAGTGCTCTACCAAGCTGAGCTACTTCCCGTAAGAGAACGCGCCCGATAGGAGTCGAACCCATAACCTCTTGATCCGTAGTCAAACGCTCTATCCAATTGAGCTACGGGCGCAAAATTATATATGGTGCCGAGGACCGGAATCGAACCGGTACGGTGATCTCTCACCGCAGGATTTTAAGTCCTGTGCGTCTGCCAGTTCCGCCACCCCGGCACTATATTAAATAATGGAGCGGAAGACGGGATTCGAACCCGCGACCCCCACCTTGGCAAGGTGGTGTTCTACCACTGAACTACTTCCGCGTATGCGGGTGAAGGGAGTCGAACCCCCACGCCGTAAGGCGCTAGATCCTAAGTCTAGTGCGTCTGCCAATTCCGCCACACCCGCGTATACATGTGAGCCATAGAGGATTCGAACCTCTGACCCTCTGATTAAAAGTCAGATGCTCTACCAACTGAGCTAATGGCTCAAAATAGATGGTGCCGGCCAGAGGACTTGAACCCCCAACCTACTGATTACAAGTCAGTTGCTCTACCAATTGAGCTAGGCCGGCTATTTAGTTTTAAGTTTAAATGGTGGAGAATGACGGGTTCGAACCGCCGACCCTCTGCTTGTAAGGCAGATGCTCTCCCAGCTGAGCTAATTCTCCATTACTATATGCCTGGCAACGTCCTACTCTAGCGGAACGTAAATCCAACTACCATCGGCGCTAAGGAGCTTAACTTCTGTGTTCGGTATGGGAACAGGTGTGACCTCC
>NZ_JAFENV010000026.1:0-10799 GCF_016892225.1 Staphylococcus sp. GDY8P47P
TTTACTTTGCAACAGAACCATGCCTTCTATAAAAGGCAAAGATGATAATTTCTCTGTTACTATTTGAATAACATTACCTACCATATAAACATCCTCCTTTATTCGTTAGATATTTTTATTTCTTCTCCATCTGGTAAAATAAATGCCTGCACAAACTTGACACCTAGCACATCAGCAATGGCCTTCAACTCATCCAAGGTTACTGTTTCTCGTTGTAATTTTTTATTGAAATTCTGTGGAGTCTGGCCAATACGTCTAGCAAGTTCGGAAACACTTATATTCATTTGCTCACACAGTTCTTTAATCATTTCTGCCGTAGTCATACAGCACCTCCAAGTTTACGCTAAGAATATTGTAAACCATTTGATTGATAAACACAATAGTTATTAAAATATTATTATAATCAGCAAGCAAAAGAAAACCCACAACTCTACTGTAGAGTCATGGGCTATTTACTTTGGGTTTTTATATTTCCATTTCGATGCCAGATTTGAAGACTATGACGAAGTGGTCTTCATACACTGTAACGCTCTGGATTATCTTCCTTACAAGCTTATCATCATATTCTAAGGTGCGGAATTTGTTTTTGCGGATAAATTCAGGCTCTATAATTTATAGAACTGATGAATCATTTTTTGATTCATCAGTTCTATTTTAGTTTATTTAAGTAGAAAAGCATGTCGTCTATCTAGTAAAATTAAAGTACCAACCAAAATCTTAAATAGAAAGGACGACATGTCATGACTAATCATATCAAAAAAATGTTGCGAATTAAAGAAAGATTTAAATTTAACTTGTGTTGAAGAAGGAAAATACAAAGGTGTGAACACATTAATTATCACTGGTACCTACTCACCTAAGCTTACGGCCTGTAAGTATTGTCAGTCTCATGCGAACGATGCAGATGAAAAGAAAACCATTGTAAAAAATGGGAAAAAAGAAGTGACAATTCGTTTGGAATCATATCAAAATATTCCAACTATTTTAAAGCTAAAAAAACAACGATATTTTTGTAAAAACTGCCATCAACATTGGACAACTCAATGTTCTATCGTTGAAGAAAATTGTTTTATTAGTCGATTCATGACATTTAGAATACTAGAATTATTAACTCAAAAAATATCAATGACCGTTATCGCTAAGATATGTCATGTATCACTCACAACCGTTATAAGGGTCCTTAAATCTGTTGAAAAACATTTACCTGAAACGCTTAAACCACGCTCTTTTCCAAAAGTTCTAATGGTTGATGAATTCAGATCTCATGCCACCTATGAAGATAAAATGAGTTTTATTTGTGCCAATGGTGAAACCGGTGAACTGGTTGATGTTCTTCCTAGTCGTAGACTTGATAAACTAATGAATTACTTCAATCGTTCTCCCAAGGAGAAACGAGAACAGGTAAAATTTCTAGTGACAGATATGAATGCGGCTTATTTTCAGTTAACTAAAAAAATCTTTCCTTGTGCAGCTTTAGTCATTGATAGGTTTCATATCGTTAAACACTTAAACCAAGCTTTTAATGACTTTAGAGTCAGGGAAATGAAAGCATTAATAAAGAATCACCAGCGTTCTGAAGCCAATAAGCTAAAAGTAAATTGGAAATACCTATTAAAGAATCAAATGACTGTTTCTAGTTCAGAATATAAAAATTGGAGAAGCTTTCCTTCACCTAAGTTTCCCCCTCTAACAGAATCAATGATGATTGATCGTCTTTTATCATTTTCTACAGACTTAAAAGAAGCCTATGGCGTGTTTCAATTATTAACCTATCACTTTAGAAATAAAGATCCAGACTCATTTTTTGATTTATTAAAGAACTTACCGACTACCTTAGATCCACTATTTAAACAGAAGATTGAAAATCTGATTAATTATGAAGAAGGGATTCGTAATGCTTAACGTATAAGTATTCTAACGGAAAAATAGAAGCTAAAAATACTCATATTAAGATATTAAAAAGAGTATCTTATGGCTTCAAATCTTTTAGTAATATGAAGATAAGAATTTTTATGATAAACGACCTTGTCACAATTGAATAACTAAAAAAAGATGATGAATTTGAGAAAATTCTCAAATTCATCATCTTCAATATTTGTCTCATCAGTCCGATTTGACAAAGAGCCCGTTTTTTTATGTTTTCCTTACTTACTTAAAACAGTCACACATTCAATATGGATTGAGAGGACAGAATGAATGTCATTTGTGTATGTCCGTTCTCGGAAACATATCCACGACACTTTTTGCACTATCGGTAGACGGGAACATATCCATAGGCTTCGCTGTTTTTTGAAAAACTGAGGTATGCTGTTAATTTTCAGTACCCAATACTGTGAATAACGTTACTCTCCTATTCACTAATGTAATTCAACAATCTTTCTAAAATGTCATGTGTAACTTTTAAGTTGTATTGTTCAATAAGGTGACTTTGCAAATCCATAACTAATAGCAAAGAATTTTTATAGGCTTCAAATAATTCTACCTTATCTAATCGAGCAGTGGTCTTTGCAAATTTTTTATAATTTTCAAGGCTAATTTCTTTTTCAAGGTTTTTACTCATGTTTAGCCAATTATCAGCATTTTTTCTGCCATACGTATAAGTTGTAGTGTATTTTTTTGAAGTTGTGATAAGAGTTCTAATGAACGAGCATATTCTCCTCTTTTTAGAACGTTGATTCCCATCAACCATAGATTAGAGAAATTACACAACAAAAAATTAGCATTTTCTTCAGTAAGTCTATTTGGTCTTGCACCACTTATCTCTGATAAATAATTTTCTAATTGCCCTGTTTCATCGTAAATAAGCATAGCCTTCGTATCAGGAATATAACCTGAATCTTTAAACGAGGGGATTATGTTCATATCTTTTTCAGAAAGGAAATGAAATTCCCCACGTATAAGATTATCAAAAATAACTACCTCTGTTCCGTACTCATTTTTATAAAGCATCAAGTACGGAGCTACGTCAAACAACCAGTTGGATGAATCAAAGTTCGAGGTTATACTATCTTTCAAAAATATATAGAACTCTATATCAGAGTATTGGTCACCTTCTCCTTTGGTAAACGATCCATACATCATACAAGCTGTAATTCGTTCATCTGACTCAGTAAGATTCTTAACGTTTGCAATTAATTCTTTTTGTTTTAACATTTCTTCACCCTTTCATGTAAATATCTTTTAGTTATTGTGGCAACTCAAAATCTCTACAAACCTAAATTAATATTTTTCGTACAAATGTTATTGCAAAAAGCATCATCATGCTCCACAAACAATAGTGTAGGACAATATTCCAAAATCATTTTTTCAATTTGGATACGTGAAAAAATATCAATATAGTTCAATGGCTCATCCCATATATACAAATGTGCACTTTCACAAAGGCTTTTAGCAATTAGTACTTTCTTTTTCTGACCAGCACTAAAATCCACCATGTTCTTATCAAACTGCTCTCTATTAAAATCCAGTTTACGAAGAATCGTTTTAAATAGAGTTTCATCGATCTTATTATTATAGGCAAATTCAGATAGATTACCTTTTAAATATGAAGTATCTTGCGAAATATAAGAAATTTTTAGTCCACTTGCTAGCATAAAATTTCCGGTAAATTTAATATCATCTCCATTAATCAATTTTAGGATACTAGACTTACCACTCCCATTTTTTCCGATAATGGCAACTCTATCACCAATATTGACTCTGAAATTAAGATTACTGCATACTTCTTTATCTCCATAAGACAATGATAAATCATTCGCTTCTATTAAGCACTCTTTGTGAAATTCAAGTGGTGAAATTTTTAAGTCATCATATTGTTCAATGTTGTGGAGCAGTTCTGATTTTTGTAAAACGGCTTCCTGATGTCTTGACTCAATATTTTTGGCACGTTTCATCGCTTTTGCAGCCTTATGTCCAACATAACCCTTATCCAGTTTTGAACCAGAATTTGTTGTTCCATATTTACTTTTTTCTACTTTATTTGACCAGTTTGAACTACGTTTTGCTGCATAAGACAACCTTCCTATTTCTTTAAGGAGTTTCTTGTTTTCTGCCAGTTCAAAATTATCTTGTAACGTTTTGTTCTCCCACCAAGAAGTAAAATTTCCCTTTTGGATTTCGATATTCGTTTTATTGATAGATAGTATATGGTCAACACATTGATCAAGTAAGCTTCTATCATGAGATACCAAAATAAACCCCTTCTTGCGTTTCAAATAGTTTTGCACTACATTACGTGCATCGATGTCAAGATGGTTTGTAGGTTCATCAATAAGCAGGAAACAACTCGCTGTAAGGAATAAAGCTGCAAGAAGGACCTTCGTTTGCTCACCATTTGACAATGTATTAAACGGACGATATAAAGCATCTTCTTGAACATCAAGCAATGATATTTCACGAAAAATCTCCCAATCCATACATTCCGTACAAATACTCTTCATTACTTCAATTGTATATAGACTCTTATCTTCCACATCATAAGGAAAATACTCAAACTTAACTGTAGAACTTATATTGCCGGAATACGCATATTTGCCAAGCAGTAAATTTAAGAAAGTAGTTTTACCGCGTCCGTTTCTTCCAATAAAACCGAGTTTCCAATCTGTATCTATCTGAAAACTTACATTTTCAAAAATATTGTCATAACTTCCTTCATATGAAAAAGTTAGATTTGAAACATTTATTAAGGACATATATTTCTTCCTCCTTTACATTATAAAAATTTTATAAGCAAAGTCGGTTTTCGGCATTAATTACTCTATAATGTTATCCAACTCTGCAAGGATTTTGTCATGAATGACATAGTATCATTGTCTATCACGTTTATCTTCCTTTCTTTTACAAATATTAAAAGCCGCAAGAAAGTAAATTCTTACGGCTCAAAAACAAATACTATTATTACCTTTTGTTATACATAACATAAGGTTACTGTAATGTATTATTGAGTGTAGAATACTTAACTTTCTTGCAATTTGCATAACAAAACAAACGGTTCTATAGCCGTTTCTTTAAATATCTTATTATGCATCATATAATTAGCAAGAAAAGTTATACATTCTTCCACCTCCAAGTCGTTTTATTATATCATATTATCTTTAAAAATCCAATATAATTCTTCTGTTCTCTTTCTAAAGATTACCCTTCTACATCAATCTCGACTCCTGATTTGAATTCAACGGCGAACTTATCATGAAATACCGTAACTTTTTCTATAAGCCTCCTTACTAACTGCTCATCATATTCCTCTAACTCACAGGATTGTTCATTAAAGAAATCAGTCATTTCAGCGATTCGTTGCCTTTTTCCTTCACGCTCTGCATTTTCAACAAGTGCATTTTGCTTCAATTCTCGAAGGTGGTAGATTTCATCAGCCACATCTTCATAGTCATTCTTGGATTTTGCTTGGATAAGAAGCTGTTGTTGTAATTCTTCCAATTTGCTATCAATATCATTGGTGGCATTATCATTTTCTTCATTAAGTATAGTAGCTATGTTTTTCTGCAACGCCTGGAGGAAGGGTTCTTTGTTAGCCAAAAGTTCGTTAATAGCCTTGACCACTGCTGTCTGCAATGTTTCCTCGTTTATGGTAGGGGCAGTACATTCAGATCCTTTTTCCTCCAAACGGCTGACGCATCTCCAAACAATAGACTTGTAACCTCGGTTATTCCAGTGTACCCGGCGGTAAATATCACCGCACTGGCGAGCAAACTGCAACTGCAACTATGCAGGCACTTAATCTTAAAAGAACTACTTTCTATAAACTGGTGAAGGAAGTGATTGTATGATGACGATGTGTCCACGATGTTTAGAGCTATACAGTGAAATTTGGTCGAAGCCTTGTTGTAAATGCGCCGATAAGACCATTCCTGTTGATATTGAACTCATCAATGTCGTTCAGATGCTGCTCACTAGAGGCTTCGATGTATCTTATGCCACTTGTTACCCAGATAAAGAACAAGGTGAGATCGAAGCTATGGAAATTGAGATTCACTTTAGGGAATTGTATCCGCAGGCTCTCTTTGATGGTCTCCCACCTGACTGGATTGTAATTGACGAATACCCAGTTCTTGGCGGTAAGGTTCTTGATGAACCTGTTGATATCCTTACATGTGCAATCGAATATCGATTTGAAGAGAGCATCCATATTCAAAAGGATATCGCTATAAGCAATCTGGAAACATGGCTCGAAGAGAAAGACCCGCAATCTTGTAGGGCTATCCTTACATTGGCCGGCTTCTGAAAAAGTAAGACCCTCTCAACAGTAATGATCTGCTGAAAGGGTACTTTACTTTAATCTATGACCTTGAAGTGCCTTAATGCGTCTTTAATAGCTTCTACTTTATATTCTGGTGCTGGTTTATATGGGCGTTTTAGTTCTTCAACTGCGTTTGGTGCGTCGTACATCGGCAGGCCTAAGTTTCTTTTGACCTCTGCAATGTTTGCAGTGTGAACTTTGAAGCCGTACTTTTCTTCGATATACTCCTGAATAAGCCTGTAGGTGATACGATCTGGCTGGATTTTTCGGTCGTCTGCGTACTCCATTTTTACACTGATAAAATCGTCTGCACTTTTGTGGGACAATAAAACACACGTCTCAACGTGGCTCTAGTTGATGGCATTGATGTCTTAAGCTGATTTTTAACCCTTTCGTTCGCGGGAACGTATCAACGGTATTTTGATTATTTTTTAAGAAACTGATATATGGGGGAACATATCGAAGCAATCAATAATGCACATTAACAACTAGTCTTTGTTATATTTAAACTATTCGAAAAGGTAATTGGATATTAAGGGAAGACTCTATAGACTTTTTCATATGATTAACGAGTTCAGCCACCTCAGATTCCATTCCTTCCCACTTGTCAACACACTCTCCTAAATAAGCCTCTCTCGCTTTGTTGAGTAAAGTAGCATGCTCATCGGGTAATTGAGGTATCGCCCATTCAGCTGCCAGATCTTTTGAGCGAATTTCACCAGTAGATGCTGTCAGCCACATTCTGGCTAAAGTTAAAATCACATTGCGTTCGTCACCGTTAATGCTAGCTATCAACCCGGGCAACGATTCTTTAATTGCTTTTCGAATATCTGTCATTGGCACAGGCTCAATTACTTCTGTTGCCTTTGGTCCCAAAAGGTTAATACTATTTTTTCTTAGTTGTGCTAAAAGTATTGCTAAATCCGGATCATAAGTCGACTCAGGAATTTCTCCCTTTTCAAACTGCTCTCTTAGCCACTCGCCATACATAAATTCATATTTGGGGGGGAAATGCCAAGGGACAATATCCTTTTGATTTATGACCGTAACTTCAAGAGGCCTCATATCTTTTATGTTTCCTATTTTCCCAGATATAAGCATTAACCTATTTGTAAGATTCCTTCGAGTTTTTTCAGATAAACTTTGATTTGTTATTACCAAAATATCTACATCGCTATTCATACGTAAACCACCCATTACTGCCGAACCATACAAATACACCCCAATTAACATATTATCAAGTAGTTCCGCTATAGTTTTTAATGCTTGAATTGCTTCTTTCGGAATTTTTTTGTTACTTAAATCTATACTCAACTTCGATCTCCTTTCGTCTGAAAACTGTTTTTTAACGCCTCTTAAAATTTATAAAAAAAGAGTAAACATCTTTCGTTGTATTGTAAATTAACGCCATCCAAAATTTTGATTCAAGATTTTCTTTCGGTTTATTATATGTTTGAGCCAATATAAGCTACAAAACTGCTGTCTATCCATTTTTGAGTAACCTCATTTATATCAATCCCAATAGTAGCCAACCCAATAATGCTGCAATCCAATTTCTCTAACAAAGCTATTAAAGCCTTCATTTGAGAACATGTCTCTATCCAATCATCTACAATCAAAACTCTTTTGTTCCTCACAATAGAACTCTTAGATATTTCAAAGCTTTTATCTTGACCTGAATAGTCGGTAAAATGTGTCGAAATAATCTCTTCTTTTGCGTATGGCAGCTTATCACCTTTTCTTACTCCAATAAACCCCACTCCAAGTTCTTTGGCTATGGCAGTGCCTAGTATCCATCCAATTGCTTCTGGGGCAGCCACATAATCTACTTTATTTTGAAAATCCAATGATAGTACTTTTACAATTTTATCAAAAACGGTTTTATGTGTAAAAATAGTTAGTAAATCATATTTTCCAATTGAGTTACGAGGTAATATACCTCTAATTTCATTTATAACATCAGTACTTTCCATACATTTACACCCCTTGCTTATGGTTAATAATCTTTGCTAATCTTTAAAAATAGTCATTTTCAACATATTTTTTATACATGTCCTCGGTATATCTTGTTATGTTCTTACCATACTCTGGATAATCAAACCCCAGTAGTTCTGCTACCTCTTTGGACACTTCCCTGAACAATTGGTGGCATATAAATAATGACTTCCAAATATTTTCATAGGAATCCATGCGATATGTAGATAATAATCTATTCCATAGATCTTCATCAATGTATTTGTTAATATACTTATAATTTTTCCCAACACTTAATGAAAATTCTGTCTTTATCCCAACCTTCCACGACATCATCCTAAGTAGTTCAAACCGTAGAATCTGGTTCAGATGATCGATTGCAAACAGTATCTCTTTGCGGCACAATCCTTTAATAACATAAGGTGTTACATTCCAAAATTCATTGCAGCAATCATCATACTCCCTTGCGCTTGGCTTTCTTACATGATAATCTATATCAGTCGGAACTATGTCCCTTTTAATTCTACAATCTTTATCAATTAGAACCTTTATTAATTTATCGCCCTTTAGGTAATTATCTAACTCTTCCAAGGGCAATAAGGTAAGATCAATTTTATTGTAATCATCAAATAGCATAAGATAGGAAAATCCCTTTTCTTCAGGTGGGAATAATTCCATATCCTCCGGCTTTTGCATCATTATTATATTCCCAAATTGATTAAGCCAGTCATCATTAGATATAAACGGTTCTATATCACTTACAAAATATGTAATATCATAATCCTGAAATTCATCTTTAGGTATATTAATATTTGCGCGTGACCCCTCAAGGGTCACAATTCGAATACGTTCATCCTGTTCTGCTAAAGAAAGTACTAAATCCATCATTTCTTTTTCTGATCTCATTTACATACTCCTCGTTTATTTTTTCTATATTATTACATCTTCTTTTTTGCCGATACAATCAGCATCATTGGGCGTCGCATTTCATCCGCCATCCCCGGAATATCCATCATGTTCTCTGGCGGCTGTGGCTCCACAATCTGATTTATTATAAAACTATTTGAAAGCAGTGTATTTAGATATGTGGTCAGTGTTCTATGATATTTTGTAACCTTTTCTTCCAAAAACATAGCTGTCCGTTTGCCCTCATAATAATAATTGTCCACCGGGAAATGCAGTATTTCTCCTTTTTCGTTATAATACCAGTCTTGTGTTCCATGAGCAGTAAAAACAGGATGTTCAACTGTAAAAACTAAATTGCCACCAGCCTTCAGCATCCTATATATCTTTTTTATTAAATTCTCATAGTCTGCTACATAATGAAACGCAAGCGAACTTAGTATTACATCAAAGCTCTCCTCTGGGAAATCCACATCTTCTAT
This sequence comes from Staphylococcus sp. GDY8P47P, assembly GCF_016892225.1. Classification (NCBI taxonomy): domain Bacteria; kingdom Bacillati; phylum Bacillota; class Bacilli; order Caryophanales; family Staphylococcaceae; genus Staphylococcus; species Staphylococcus sp. GDY8P47P. The sequence goes on from NZ_JAFENV010000026.1 coordinate 9,613, forward strand.
GGCACAGCATTCATATTCAATCTGTGGAAAATGGGTTTTTCCTTTTGCTACTTCGAGCATTTTATGAGAAATATCAACACCTACTACAGAGGAAGCACCGTTTTCCATCGCATATATACAGTGCCATCCATAGCCGCATCCTAAATCAAGCACACGCTTACCCTTAAAATCAGGTAGCATCTTTTTCAAAGTCTCCCATTCTCCCGCACCAGCCAGTCCTTTCTGCGAGCGACTCATTTGACTGTATTTTTGAAAAAATATATTATCATCATATTTGTTTTCTTTCATCTGAACTCTCCTCGTTTAAAAAGTTATTTATCTCCGATACAATTTCATTCACTTCTTTATAAAGTTTCTCGGTCATATCGTAGCATTCAAAAAGTGAGATACCGAGTACTTCAAAAATATGATTTACCTTCTCGGTATATTTTTCAGGTTTATGTTCAAAAGTTTCAAGCAGTTTTATAGCTTTCTTTTCGTTGATACAATAAGCATTATTACATGCAAATAGTACTTGATTTAAGCATGAAATAATACGAAAAACATGGCCTGCAATATAATATTTATCCTCTACCCCCGCATTTGCTTTTACAAACATTAAAGAGAATTCAGCTTCAAATATAAAAAAGTTCATCAAGCTTTTCTTTAGAGCAGTAGGGTAAATTTCTGCCTGCTTTTTTAATTCGCATAAGCTTTCGTTCTTAGCATATAGTATTTTACTAATCGCTAATTCTCCACGATACATTGCACTTATATAACCATGGGGATGCCCGGTCTGATAATTGGCAGTAACAATTCCTTGCTCCGTATCTTTGATTATTTGTTCTACCCGTTTTATATCACGTAAAATCAAGTCAACATGATACCCATTTATAAATAACCATCCGCCGCCATTAATCCAATCACCCCACGCTCCGGGAGGCACAACAAGGTTGTTTCTATTTTTATCATCCAATTCTGTAGCAATTTGATTAATCGCTGTCAGGTCAAATGAGTCTGAATTGTAATAGATTCCGATATCTATATCAGAATTTTCTGTATGGGTGCCTCTTGCACGTGAGCCCCCTAATACGATGCCTTCGGTACTGTTGCAAAGTTGAATTTATAGAATAATTTTAACAAAAAGGAGTCTTCTTTAAGGACAATATCAGAGATAAACAAATTAACAAGGATGTTAACCCTGTAGC
>NZ_JAFENV010000027.1:0-1555 GCF_016892225.1 Staphylococcus sp. GDY8P47P
AGATTCTAATTTAGAAACTACTAAAGAAGAACCAACTCAAGATGATACTAAAGTAGAAACTACTAAAGAATAACCAACTCAAGAAGATACTAAATTAGAAACTACTAAAGAATATACTAAATCTAAAAATTCACAAAAATCAAATGATACACAAGATATTGATACAGTAGTTAACGATGTTCAAAATGCTACAACAACACAAGACAAGCAAGCTACTTTAACTAATTATATAGCTGATACAAACAATACAAGCAAAGAAGAAGCTAAAGCTCAAGTTAAAGACTTAGAGTTAGACTATAATAATCTTGATACAAATACATTATTAAATTTATTAGTAAAAGACTATTCAAATAAAAAAGAATCTACAACAACATATGCAACTGCTCGTGCCTCTGAATCAACTGCTAAACCAGTTAATCGTTTAGCTGTAAGAAGATTAGCTGCCGAAGCAACTCAAGAAGGTTCTAATGTAAATAATAAAATAAATGTCGATCAATTTAATTTTGACAGTAAAACAATTGATCCTAACCACAGTGGCTATAGTAAACTAAACGCATCATTCAATATTGATGGAAGTGTTAAATCAGGAGATTATTTCACTATAAATGTTCCTAAAAATGTCACTCTAGATGGTGATATAGATTATAGTAATGTTAATAATACAATGCGTTTGCCTGATTTAAAAAATGCTAATGGTGATACAGTAGCTACTGGTACTTATGATACTCAAACAAAACAAGTAAAATATACATTTACTGATTTTGTTGATAATAAAAAAAATATAAAAGGACAATTTGATTTACCAGTATTTACTGATAGACAGAACACTCCAAATAGTGGTAATTATCCATTAAATTTTGATATAGCAGGTAAAGAATATCAATCAAGTATTAATATTCAATATGATTCACCAGTTCAAGGTCAAAATGACGCACAGGGTACCAATGTAACTTCATTTATTACTAAAATAGATAAAAGTTCTGGTGCAAACGAATATAAACAAACTATATATGTTAATCCAAAAGAAAATAATTTAATAAACATGAATGTTAATATTCAAGGATATACTACAGATAGTAGCGATAGTAGTGCTAAGGTAGATTTAGATAATACAAATATTAAAGTGTATGAAGTTAACGATGTTTCTAAACTATCAGAAAGTTACTATGTTAATCCAAATGACACAAATCTAAAAGATGTGACAAGTAATTTTGAGGGTTGGATAACTGATACTAATAACAATTCAATTAATGTCAAATTTGGAGATACTAATAAAGCATATGTTATTGTAGTTGATGGACATTATGATGACAGTGGTAAAAATGTTAAAACACGTGTTACAGAAACAAACTTAGATAATAATTACAATCAAAAATTATATTATTGGGATAACGAAACTATAATTAAAAATGGTAACGGTTCTGCAGACGGAGATGACAGCGACTCAGATGCAGACGCTGACTCAGATGCAGATGCTGATGCAGACGCAGATGCAGACGCTGACTCAGATGCAGATGCTGTTTCAGACGCAGATGCAGAGTCAGAAGCAGATGCA
>NZ_JAFENV010000028.1:0-39407 GCF_016892225.1 Staphylococcus sp. GDY8P47P
CAGCTACTGCGAATTTGATAAATAGCTTTACTATATAATTTATGTCCCAGACTACTTTTTCAAATCAAAATTATACACAAAGATTTAAATTGTTTGAGAATTTCTATTTATTAGTATTGAAAAGAACCTAAGTGCTATAACACTTAGGTAAGTAGCTCTAAAGATGGATAATAAATGACGTTGCGCGACTCCTATGTTGATTATTAATGAACATAAGTGCCAGCGCACTTAAGTAAGAAATTCTAGAGATGAATGACGAATGACGTTGGATGACTCTTAGAGCCTTATTTATTGAACACAAGTGCAACTGCACTTGCGTAAGTAGCTCTAAGATTGATGACGAAGTATAGTTGTGTAGACTCCTAGTGTTTCATTTATTGAGCACCAGCGTTACAGCACTGTTGTAAGGCGTTCTAAGATAGATAACGAAACATAGTTGCGGAGACTCCTAGGGGAGCAGTGCTAGTCGAAGACTACAGGCTGAGACAGCACCCCAGGAACGCGAAGCAACTTATGTGAGTGATTATATATCTAAGATCACCTTTAGAGTACTACAGGCACGAGCCTTTCCCACAGGAAAGCGAAACAACTTAATCGTTCTACTTTCATCCAACGATATCATTCTATTTACTTAAACTATCTTGAATTAAATGTAATTCTTTTTGTAATTGTGCTGTACGTGTCTCGATTTCATGAGTGAGATAGTCTATCTTCTCATTTCTCTTTAAATCTTTAGGTATATCAGATGGGTATATAGGTTCTCCAAATTTAATCAGTGCCTGCCCTGTAATTAAACCGTGTAATTTTGTTGGTCCAACATATGCAGTTGGTAAAATAGGTGCTTTACCTAACATTGCAATCGTTGAAGCACCTCGTTTTAATGGCGCACCTTCAACAGAAGTACGATGTCCAGTTGGGAAAATACCTACTGTTTTATTGTCTTTTAATAAATTGACTGGTCTTTTTAGTGTACTTGGCCCTGGATTTTCGCGATCTACAGGAAACGCATTTAATGAAGTTAAAAATTGGCCAAACCATTTATTCTTAAATAATTCTTTCTTAGCCATATAATGAATTTCATTCGGTACTAAAGCCATTCCTAACATGATTACTTCATTATAACTTTCGTGTGTACATGTCACGACGAATTTATTATCTTTAGGAATATTCTCCTTACCGATCACATACAAAGATTTAGCCATTTTGACTAATATCAAATCTAATAGTTTACTGATAAATTGATACATTATGTCACCTGCTTATTGAAATATATACTTTATTGATTTTATCATTATCCTTATTTCTGAACAACTTTTCAAAAGATACATCTAAAGTCTGATGGTGGATTACTGGCATTATTTCATCAAAACTTTCATAATTAAATAAAGGGTTAATATTATAATGGAGGTTAAAAATGTCTGAATTTAATCAAGAAAATCAATCAAATCATAGCACCTATCAGCAACCTCAACCTGGAAAGCCAAAATTTCCGTGGTTTAAAACCATTATTGTGGCATTAGTTGCTGGTATTATTGGTGCTTTACTTGTCTTGGGAGCTAGTAAAATAATGGGATTAGTCGGTATCGATAACGGTGGCGCACAAGTTCAAGAAGCCAGTAATAGTAAAGGTGGCAATGTGCTAGACGGAAAAAGTGATAAATACAAATCCGTCAATGCAATGATAAATGATGTTTCCCCTGCGATTGTTGGTGTCATCAACATGCAGAAAGCCAATGGTTTAGAAGATTTTTTACAAGGTAAATCATCATCTAAATCAGAAGAAGCCGGTATAGGTTCAGGTGTAATCTACCAAATTGATAACGATTCTGCTTATATTGTGACAAATACGCATGTTATAAGTGGTGCTTCTGAGATAAAAGTACAACTTCATAGTGGTAAGCAAGTTGAGGCAAAATTAATTGGTAAAGATAGCGTTTCAGATATTGCAGTTTTAAAAATAGATAATACGAAAGGTATTAAATCAATTAAATTTGCAAATTCTTCTAAAGTACAAACTGGGGATAGCGTCTTTGCAATGGGTAATCCATTAGGTCTTGAATTTGCAAATTCAGTAACTTCAGGTATTATTTCAGCCAATGAACGTACAATTGAATCTAATACGACTTCAGGTGGTACGAAAGTTAACGTCTTACAAACAGATGCTGCAATCAACCCTGGTAACTCTGGTGGTGCACTAGTGGATATTAATGGTAACTTAGTCGGTATCAATTCTATGAAAATAGCTGCCGAACAAGTAGAAGGTATTGGTTTTGCTATTCCAAGTAATGAAGTTAAAGTTACAATTGAACAACTTGTTAAACATGGTAAAATCGAACGTCCTTCTATCGGTATCGGTTTACTAAATTTAAGCGATATACCTGATTCATATAAAAAAGAATTAAATACAGATCGTGATGATGGAATTTATGTTGCAAAAGTAAATGGTTCAAGCGAATTAAAAACAGGCGATATTATCACAAAAATAGATGACAAAAATGTTAAAGAAGACACAGATTTAAGAACATATCTATATCAAAATAAGAAGCCTGGCGAAACAGCAAAACTTACGGTGATTCGTGACGGTAAAACGTTAAACGTCAATGTAAAACTTAAAAGTCAATCAGCCGCTACATCATCAAATCAATCATCAAATTCTGAGTCAGAATTTAGTGGCAATAGTCAGTTTATACAGTAAGAAGTAACATAATATATATAAAAATCAGGCTAAGATAACGAGTCTGGGACAAAAATAGTATAATGAAGCTATTTTTCGAATTCGCAGTAGCTGACTGAACTGAGAAGGCGCTTAAATCAAGCTTTTCTCAGTTCTAGTCATCCTTGCGGGCGGGCCCCAACAAAGAGAATTTCTTAAAGAAATTCTACAAGCAAAGCAAGTTGGGAGAGGGACAACGAATTTAAAAAGAATTCTGTCCCACTCCCTAGCAAATCTATAGTTACTGACTGATTTTGGGCAAACGCTATAAAATAAACGGTTCTCAACTTTAGTCTCCCATGCGGGGGTGGAACAAAATTCTTTACGAATTTATTGTTCCACCCCTATTTTCTTTTATCACATTGTTTATACCGTCGCTTTCGATTTTTGAGTTAAAAATAACGCTGGAATAACAAGAAGAATTAAAGTAATAACTGATACTAAAAATCCAGCGTGATAAGCAATGATATTATTCGCCATTGAAGAACCTAATTGATTTACTACAAGTGAGAGCACTGTTGCTATAAAGGCAGTTCCAAAACTTGAACCAACATTTTCAATCATATTAATACCAACACCAGCTTCAGCTAATTTATGCTCATCCATCCCCATATAGGCATCCGTAGTGAGACCTAAATTAATACCACCAACACTACAACCTCTTAAAAAGAGTATCAATGATAGAACAACTATGCTTGTATGTTCAGTTATAAATAATAAAGGTACTGAACCAAACATTGAGATAATAACGCTAATAATAACAACCCATTTAGCACCAAATTGATCAATAACTTTACCAATATAGGGTCTTGTAATAAGCATACCCAGACCTTGTGGTATCAGTGCTAGCGCAGCTTCAATTGGCGAAAACTGCTTAAAAGTCTGAAAGTATAATGGAATAATGACCATTGGCCCCATGATACCGATGTTAGAAAGAAAGAGACCTATGAATGATGCAGTGTAATTTCTTCTTTTGAATAGAGAAATAGGTAATATTGTATTATCATCCTTCATTTTGTTATAAACAAAATACAACATAATGAAAATACAACTTACAACTAAGAGAACCATTGTCGTCGTATTGTAAAAACTATGATAGTCGCTCGCTTTCGTCAAACCATAAATCATAGAAATACTGATTAATCCTAATAAAATAACACCAATCATATCAATAGACTTCTCTTTATTTAAAGGCTTAAAGTTAGGTAAATATTTCATTTGTAAAAGAATCGCAATGATGACCACGACAACATTAATAAAAAACATCCAACGCCAAGACACAAAATGAATGATAACACCACCGATTACTGGTCCTAAAATAGGTCCAAAAATCATAGGTGTACTTACAATTGCCATTACTTTTCCAATATGATCTTGACCTGTTGTCTTAATCAATAGTGTAAACATTAACGTTGTAATAACGCCTGCAGACATACCTTGAATAATTCTAAATATAATAAAGCTCTCAACATTCCAACTGATACCAGCTAAAACTGATGTCATACCAAATAGTATCGAAGCAGAAATAAATACGTACTTCCCATTATATTGATTGACCAACCACCCTGCTATTGGAATAACTAACGCTAGTGCAAGAACATAACCTGTTATTCCCCACTGTACGATATCGAGCGTTGTACCAAATGTATGATTTAACTGTTTAATTGCTATATTAATCATTGTTGAATCTAACATAGGTGCAATAGCCCTAATGCAATTGCCCAAGCAGCAATCATTATTTCTCTTGAAACTTGACGTTCTTTAACTTTCGACATTAGAACCCCCCTGTATATTGTTTCCTTGTCAACAAAATACAAAAAAGAGCGGAATAAAATTCGTTACGAATTCATTATTCCACTCTAACAATTAAAGCGTACGTTGTTGCTGTTCTATAAGTTGGTCTAAATGGTCATTATATCTTTGTATAAACGTCATCATATTTTTAAATTCATCTTCAGTCATACTATCAAAAACCGTTTGATCTCTATCTTGGAATGTTTCATGTAGTTCGGCGTGAATGTGATAGACTTTCTCACCTTCATGGGTCAACTTAAAATAGATTTCCTTTTTATTATCTTCACTTTTAAAACTTTCAATTAATCCTTTTTGTTGCAATCGCTTAGTTAATTTACTAATAGCACCTCTCGTCATAAATAACTTATGCGCTAAATACCTTACATTAGGTTTCTGATATTCTTTGATTGCTTCAATACAATGGACTTCCGAAGGCTTATATCCTTTAAGCGCTTGTTCCATTTTATCTTTATTTAACCAACCTATTTTGTTAAATAAATCTCTAAAGCTATTCATTAATATTTCTTCTTTATTATTAGTCATTTCATCACTTCTTTATGTTCTTATAGTATATTCATTATAACTATATTTGAATAACATTTCATAAAATAAGGGCAAGTAGCATCATCGTAAATACTGTGCTACATTGCCCATTCACTTAAAATGCTTATTTATAATTAAGCATGAAATATTTTTTCTTACCACGACGAATAATTGTGAATTCATTATCAATTTTATCATCGTCACTTAATTCAAAGTCCACGTTTTGTTGTCTCTCACCATTAATATAAATCGCACCGTTATTAACATCTTCACGTGCTTGACGTTTAGATGATGCAATTCCTGTTTCAATTAAAGCGTCAATGATGTTTGTAGTTTCAGTTGATAATTCAACTTGTGGTACATCTTTGAAACCTTCTTTTAATTCTTTACCTGATAATGATTTTAAATCACCGCTAAATAACGCTTGAGAAATACGAATAGCATCATTTAATGCTTCTTTACCGTGGATAAATTCTGTCACGCTTTCTGCTAATGCTTTTTGTGCTTCTCTTAAATGAGGTTGTTCATTTTTAGATTGTTCTAAACGATCAATTTCATCTTTATCTAGGAATGTAAAGTATTTTAGGAACTTAATGACATCATCATCTGATTGATTAATCCAAAATTGATAAAATTCGTATGGACTTGTTTTATCAGCATCTAACCAAACTGCACCTGATTCTGACTTACCAAATTTCTTACCATCCGATTTCGTCACTAATGGAATAGTTAAGCCATAAGCTTCAGTTTGACCATACATACGACGCATTAATTCAATACCACTTGTGATATTTCCCCATTGGTCAGAACCACCTACTTGCAGTTTACAATTTAATTCTCGATTTAAATGTCCGAAATCAATTGCTTGTAGTATTGTATATGTGAACTCAGTATATGAAATACCATTTTCAAGACGAGATTGTATTGAATCTTTACCTAACATATAGTTCACACCAACGTGCTTACCATAATCTCTTAAGAAATCGATTAATGAAATTTGATTTAACCAATCTTTATTATTAACGAGTACCGCACCTTTGTCAGAACCAAATTCAAATAATTTATGCATTTGATCACTAATACCTTTAACATTAGCTTCTACTTGGTCTTCAGTTTGTAATACACGCTCTTCAGATTTCCCAGATGGGTCACCTATCATACCTGTTCCACCACCAATTAATACAATTGGTTTATGACCATGTTCTTGGAAACGACGTAAAGTCATAAATGGTAATAAATGGCCGATATGTAAACTATCGGCTGTTGGATCAGCACCACAATATAATGAAATTTGTTCTTTATTTAACAGTTCTTCAATCGCTTTTTCATCAGTTTGTTGATAAATTAAGCCTCTCCATTGTAGTTCTTCAATTAATGCATTAGTCATAATGTATTCCTCCTATATATATTGATTTATTAATCATTGATGATTGATACTCTATTTAAGGTAAAATAAAAAGCACCCTTACACATACAACATGTAAGGGCGCTTGAGCACGTTACCACCATACTTAAATAGCGAATAGCTATTCACTTTATCAATGATACGTTCATTAATAAAACGTTGGATAATTCATAATAAGGGTGTATTCATATAAGCGTAATTATTAGTTCACAGCAACCACTAACTCTCTGAAAATCACAAATATATTACTTGTCCTCATATCCAATAGATATTGAATTGTAATTAATTATAAGTATAAAAAATATAAAAGTCAAATAAGCGAATATGATATACTATACTTAAATTTTAGGAGGTTTAAGATGAAAAGGATGTCAACCAACACAAATAGAGACTCAAAGTTTAATACATTTGAAAAATCCTACAAAAAAGTAAAACATGTCATTGTAGGCTTATTTAGTGTTGGTTTATTGATGAGTATGATTGGATTTATAGGAACAGTGATCTACTTTAATCACTTAACACATGAATCATCTCAAATAAGTGATAGTGAATTACAACAAAAAGTACTTCACTTTGCCGGTGATGATTTAATTAATCATAATAATTCTAATGTGTTAGAGGAATATGACAAATCTGAAAATTCTCTTATCGTCGGTCCAACACACGTTAATCCAAATGTTATCAAAGCACTAACCTCCTCAGAAGATACGATGTTCTTCAAACATAATGGTATTTTGCCGAAAGCGCTCGTACGTGCGATGATTCAAGATGTATTTGATCTTGATCAAAGTTCTGGTGGTAGTACAATAACCCAACAACTAGTTAAAAATCAGGTATTATCAAGTAAAAAAACATATAGTCGTAAAGCAAACGAACTTATATTGGCAATGCGTTTAGAAAAATTATTATCAAAAAATGAGATTATTTATACATATTTAAATATTGTACCTTTTGGTAGAGATTATGAAGGCAATAATATCACAGGTATCGCATCAGCGTCATACAGCTTATTTGGTATACCCCCGAAAGACTTAAACATTGCCCAATCTGCTTATCTTATTGGCTTATTACAGAGTCCTTATGTTTATACGCCATATGAAGAAAATGGTGAATTAAAGCCATATAAAGCGGTTAAAATTAGTGTCGATCGTCAACATTATGTGTTAAAGCGCATGCTCGTTGAAGGTGTGATTAACAAAGAAGAATATCGTCATGCCAAGCGATATCATATCTACCATCATTTATTAACAAATCCTGAATTAACGAATAATCAACCTGCATAATTTCATCTTAACTATAGAGTAGTTTTAGTATATACATTTTATTTTCATACATTACTTATTAAATCTGTCGACAAAGTGNNCACTTTGTCGACAGATTTAATCATGTATCTTCGTATACCTATATTTTTTATTTACTATATATTATTGCTTTAGAATAAACCTACTGCATGGCCATCTTCTGTAACGTCCATATTTAGCGCAGCTGGTTTCTTAGGTAATCCAGGCATAGTCATAATTGCACCTGTTAAGGCAACAATAAATCCTGCACCTGTTTTAGCTTCTAATTCTCTAATTGTAATATCAAAATCAGTTGGTGCTCCTAATGCAGTAGCGTCATCACTGAATGAATATTGTGTTTTAGCCATACAGATTGGATATTTACCCCATCCATTATCTGTAAATTCTTTTAATTGTTTTTTAGCTTTTTTACTGAATGTTACTGAAGAACCACCGTAAATATCTTTAACGATTGTTTCAATTTTTTCTTCTAATGATTGATCTAAATCATATAAGAATTTGAAATCATTTGGTTGTTCGATAACTTCTAATACTTGGTTAGCTAATTCAACGCCACCTTTACCGCCTTTTTCCCAAACTTCAGTTAAAGCGATTCTAACGTTATTTTCTTTAGCCCAAGCTTTTACAGCTTCAGTTTCTGCATCAGTGTCATGAATAAATGCATTTAATGCGATAACTGGTTCAACACCGAATTTGCGGATGTTATTCACGTGACGTTCTAGGTTAACGATACCAGCTTTTACAGCTTCAACGTTTTCTTCTTTAAGATCATCTTTTGCTACGCCACCATGCATTTTAAGCGCACGAACTGTTGCAACTAATACGACTGCTGATGGTTCAAAGCCAGCTTCTCTAGCTTTAATGTCGATAAATTTCTCAGCACCAAGGTCTGAACCGAATCCTGCTTCAGTTACAACGATATCTGCAAGATCACGTGCAGTTTCTGTAGCTAAAATAGAGTTACAACCATGTGCAATATTTGCGAATGGTCCACCATGAACTAATGCAGGTGTACCTTCAATTGTTTGAACTAAGTTAGGTTTAATAGCATCTTTTAAAATCATTGCTAATGCACCTTCAACTTTTAAGTCAGCAACTGTAACTGGTTTACGGTCGCGAGTGTAGCCAATAGTGATACGACTAATTTTTTCTTTTAAGTCATTAATATTACGAGCTAAACATAAGATAGCCATTACTTCTGAAGCAACTGTAATGTTGAAGCCATCTTCACGTGGTACACCATTTGTAGGTCCACCTAAACCAACGTTCACATGACGTAATGCACGGTCGTTCATGTCTAATACACGTTTCCATTCAACACGACGTACATCAATGCCTAAGTCGTTACCTTGATGGATGTGGTTGTCGATAAATGCAGATAACGCATTGTTAGCAGTAGTAATGGCATGGAAGTCACCATTGAAGTGTAAGTTAATGTCTTCCATTGGTAGTACTTGTGCATAACCGCCACCAGTTGCCCCACCTTTAATACCAAATGTAGGTCCTAATGCTGGTTCACGTAAAGCGACCATTACATTTTTATTTAATTCGTTGAACGCATCAGATAATCCAACTGTAACTGTAGATTTACCTTCACCTGCTGGCGTAGGACTCATAGCAGTTACTAAAACGACTTTCCCTTTGTTGTCTTTAGGTTTGATTTGATTGATATCAATCTTAGCTTTATAGTGACCATATTGTTCTAAAGCATCTGCTGGGATGCCAGCTTTTTCAGCGATTTCTCCAATAGGTTTAAGTTCTGATTGATTAGCAATGTCTAAATCTGATAAATGTGCCAACTTATTTCAACCCCTTATTAATTTTAGTTTGATTTATGTAAGAATACCTCAAATAAATCTTTTAAGGTTTCTTTTAATCTTACATACTAATAATAACTAACAATGAAAGCGATGTCGAATTTTTGAGAGCGTTTCCAATGATTTGTGTAAAATTTAACTTAATTTTATGATCAATTAACTAATTTAAAAATATAATGAATGTAAATCATTAACTTTTTAGGTAAAAATACATTATTACTTCATTTAAAATTTGGAACGATTATTTCTAAATTGAACAGTAATTTAATAATTTTAAGAACAAAATCTCTTAAATCATGTATTCTAAAATGGATAGTAGAATGTAGTTAAGCATTGCGCCCAAACAAAGCATATCTCAAAATAGATTTACAAATTAAGCAAGTTGGACAAGTAAAGTAACAATACGAATGAATGTAAATAAAGAAACCAGCAAATGAATTTGTAAAAACTCATTCGCTGGTTATTTTACTAGGAATTATGTCCCAGACCCTGTCTAATAAATGATTTAATCCTCCATTGTACTTAAATCACCTGCATCTAAGTTAAGCTCCCAAGCTTTCAATACACGTCTCATAATTTTACCTGAACGTGTTTTTGGCAATTTATCTTTAAATTCTATTTCTCTTGGCGCTGCATGACCTGATAATCCTTCTTTAACAAACTTACGAATTTCTGTCTTCAATTCATCAGATGGTTCATAACCTTGTCGTAATGAAATAAAGGCTTTGATAATTTCACCTCTGACTGGATCTGGCTTACCGATAACCCCAGCTTCCGCAACCGCTTCATGTTCAACCAATTTAGATTCTACTTCGAAAGGACCCACACGCTCACCAGCAGTCATAATGACATCATCAACGCGTCCTTGGAACCAGAAATAACCATCTTCATCTTGATACGCAGAATCTCCAGATACATACCAATCACCAATGAAATATGAATCATATTTTTCAGGGTTCTTCCAAATTGAATACATCATTGATGGCCAACCTTTCCTGATAGCCAAATTACCCATTCGATTTGGTGGTAACTCATTACCCGAATCATCAACAATAGCAGCTTCAATACCTGGCAGTGGTTTACCCATTGACCCTAATTTAACATCGACTGCTGGGTAATTTACAATCATATGTCCGCCTGTTTCAGTCATCCACCATGTATCTAGCACGCGTTTATCGTAAACATCTTTAGACCATTTTATAACTTCAGGGTTTAAAGGCTCACCTACTGATAATATTGAACGTAACGATGATAAATCATATTTCTCAACGATATCATCACCCGCACTCATCAGCATTCTTAGTGCAGTCGGTGCAGTATACCAAATCGTTACTTTAAATGTTTCAATCATGCTATACCATTGTTCAGGTGAGAATCGTCCTCCAGCAATACAATTCGTTACACCATTTAACCAAGGGGCAAAGACGCCATAAGATGTTCCTGTAACCCATCCTGGATCTGCTGTACACCAGTATATGTCATCTTCTTTTAAATCTAATACGTATTTACCTGAAATATAGTGAAGTAACATGGCCTTTTGAACATGTAATACACCTTTAGGTTGACCAGTAGAACCAGATGTATAATGCAAGATAAGTCCATCATCTTCTTTCAACCATTCGATATCAAATGATTCACTAGCATGATGCAATTCTTTATTAAAATCTATATATTGTTCATCTACATCCTCATCAACGACTATAATCGTCTCAAGATGTGGTAATTTCTCCTTAGGAATTCGATTAACTAAACTGTTTGTCGTAATAATAACTTTTGCCTCACTATTATCTAACCTATCCGTCACTGCTTTTTCCATAAAGGCTTCAAATAGAGGTCCCACGATAGCACCTATCTTTAAAATACCGAGAAAGGCAAAATAGAGTTCAGGTGTTCTAGGCATAAAGATAAATACACGATCCCCTTTTTGAACATTTGCTTTATCAACTAATACATTTGCAGCTTTATTTGATAATACTTTTAATTGTTCAAACGTATATTGTTCTTTACGCTTTTCGTCTCTATAGTTAAGTGCAATTTTATCACCTTTGCCATTATCGACATGACGATCTATGCACTCATAAGCCATATTAATTTTTCCAGTTTCATTCCATGAGAAAGCTTTTTTCACTTCGTCCCAATCAAAGTCTTGATAAGTTTTTTCATAATCTTGTAAATTATAATTACCTTTCTCGCTTTCAAATACTTCTACTTTCATTGTAAACTCCCCCTTGTTTAATGAAATCGCTTTCTTTAAAAAGTATTATACATCAATTTTTGTGTTATTCAAAATTTTTAGATAATTATTACAATTTAATTTGTTTATTTCTCCAAATAAATATAAAATAACTATAATAGTAGTTCGTATTGGGAGTGAGATAAATGAAACATATCAAAACGCATGTTACCAAGCACCTTACAATAAAAGATAAGCATTTCACAATTGAAGGGCCTGTTTCATACCAATATTTGAAAACGCTTTCTTTCGACGAATCATTAAATGCCTTTAGACCTTCAAATGACCAGTTTGAAGCTTTACTTGAAATAACTCAATTGCCAGAGGGACGTATTTATATAGCGCGAGAAGATAAGCATATTATCGGTTATGTCACCTATCACTATCCTGACGACTTTGAAAGATGGGCTGAAGGTCAATTGCCTTATTTATTAGAGTTAGGTGCAATAGAAGTACAACGTAATTATAGACAATTTCATCTTGGTGGCGAACTTATTGCGTTAAGTCTCGCTCAAGATGAATTTGAAGATTACATTGTTTTAACTACTGAGTACTACTGGCATTGGGATTTAAAAACGGCAAAACTTGATGTTTTTGAATATAAGAAAATGATGCAAAAGTTAATGTCTAAAGGTGGCTTAGAAATATTTGCTACAGATGATCCAGAAATCACAAGTCACCCAGCTAATTGTCTAATGGCAAGAATTGGGAAAAGGATATCATTAGACCAACAACAATCTTTTGATGATTTACGTTACAAAAATCGATTTTTATTTTAGCCATTTCTGCTATAACTTTAAGGGGTATGATATTTATGCAAAAGAATTTAAAAACGGGGTATGTATACTCAGATGAACTATTGAAGTATCGTTTCAATGATAATCATCCTTTTAATCAAATGCGATTAAAATTAACAACAGAATTACTCCAAATGATGAACTTATTAAATGATGAGCAGATTATCCAACCTAGAATAGCAAATGAAGACGAACTTGCTTTAATTCATAAATATGATTATATCCAAGCAATTAAGCACGCTTCACATGGTATATTAAGCACATCTGAAGCTCAAAAATATGGTTTAAATACTGATGATACATTTCAATTTCGGCATATGCATAGACATAGTGCGCGCATTGTAGGTGGTGCACTAAATTTAGCAGATGAAATAATGAATGAAAACATACAAAATGGATGTCACTTAGGCGGTGGCTTACACCATAGTCTTCCTGGACGCGCGAATGGATTTTGTATATATAATGACGTTGCTATAACTGCGAAATACCTTGCTTCAAAATATCAACAACGGGTGATGGTAATTGATACCGATGCACATCATGGTGACGGTACACAATGGAGTCTTTATACAGATAACACGATAATGTGTTATTCCATTCATGAGACAGGTAAATTTTTATTTCCAGGATCAGGGCATTACACGGAGCGTGGTGAGGATTTAGGATATAGATATACAGTAAACTTGCCATTAGAACCTTATACAGAACATGATAACTATTTAAAGGTATTTGAAGAATCCGTAACAAGCGTGATTCAAGCATATAAACCTGACATCCTACTTAGTGTGCATGGCGTCGATATTCATTATTTAGATCCATTAACGCATATGAGTTGTTCACTAGAAACTTTATATGAAATACCATATATCATTAATAAACTAGCTCAACTATATACTAAAGGAAAAGTACTAATGTTTGGTGGTGGCGGTTATAATATTTGGCAAGTGGTACCTCGAGCGTGGAGTCATATATTTTTAGCTTTAATGAATGAACCTATCCAAGAAGGCCCCTTGCCCGAACAGTGGATAACAAAATGGGGTAACTATTCACCTGTTAAATTACCCAAGCACTGGACAGAAGATTATCGTGACTATGTAACAATCCCAAGAACACAAGCAATCTCTGAAAAAAATAATGAACGTGCGAATAGAATTATTCATTGGTATACAAATTAAAATAAAGGAGTAGGATAATGTTCTTAGTAAATGCATTATCCTACTCCCTATCTATTAACTCGTAAATTTTCTCATTGAAACACTTGTAGTTAGGACCTCTCCCACAACGATGAGGTGTGTCTTATTCTTATTTCAATTGCTTAACATTAATCTTTCGTAGTTCCTCTGTACTCAATACGGTGTGGCAATATTACATTTGGTTCTTCAATTTCTTCTTCATTCATATATTTAGTTAACAAACGCATGCCTACAGCGCCGATATCATATAGTGGTTGAATCACACTCGATAATTTTGGTCTCACCATTTCTACTAATCGAGTATTATTAAAGCTGACAATTTGTAAGTCTTCTGGAACGCGTATGCCTGCATCTAGTGCGCTATGCATGATACCAATCGCTTGTTCATCACTAATTGATAATATAGCATCAGGTAGATGATCTTTTAAATCTTCAAATACTTTAATACCATCTTTATAACTTTCAGAACCTGAGAATTGTACTGTATCATTTAATTTTAGTTGGTGACGATCTAACACTTCTCTAAGACCAATTAGCACATCTTCTTGTGCTTTTTTAGAATAATCACCACTCACTAATGCAAACTCTTTAGCGCCTGATTGGATGAGTTGTTCGGTAATCTCCATTGCTGCCGTTTTAAAATCAATATTAACAGAAGCGATGTTATCATCTTTTCCGTTAGTACCTGATACTACAACTGGAACAGATGATTGATTTATTAAATCTTTGATTTCATTCGAAATTGTACCACCTAAGAAGATAATACCGTCTACTTGCTTACTTAATAAGTTATTAAATATTTCTTTTTCTTTCTCAGAATCATTATCTGAGTTTGAAATAATAGAATGATATTTATACATTGTCGCTATATCCTCAATACCACGAGCTAATTGAGAATAATAGATGTTAGAAATATCAGGGATAATAACGCCTACTGTTGTTGTTCGTTTACTAGCTAGTCCTCTTGCAACAGCGTTTGGTCGATAATTTAATCTTTTAATAACTTCATTAACTTTTTTTCTTGTTTCAGGTTTAACGTTTTGATTACCATTCACTACTCGTGAAACGGTTGCCATAGATACTCGGGCCTCTCTAGCAACATCATATATAGTTACTGTCATAATTTCCTCCTTGTAAGCGTTTTAATTGTTATTATAACGTGTTTTCATTTCATTTTCAAAGTTTACCACAAAATCGCTTTCATTCAAACATATTGCTAATATTTTCACATTTATGTCATATTTTATATTATTTTTATCATAAAAGCGTAATTTAACATAATATACATTTGAAATGAAATTCATTCAATAGTCGTAGATTTTATCAATAATTGCAATTGAAAAAGCTATTCATGATTACTAGAAAAAAGTATTATAAAACATACTCTTAATTCAGTAAAATGAATAGCTCATTTCATTAATATATTTAGACGATTAATTTATTATTTTAATTTTTTTGAATTATACAATTCTGCTAATGGCTTTAATTCATTGTAAAATTGATTAAATTCATTTAAATCCATTTGTTGGCCACTATCACTTAATGCAACAGATGGGTCTGGGTGCACTTCTGCCATTACGCCATCAGCACCAACAGCTAACGCAGCTTTAGCAGTTGGTAACATAATGTCCTTACGTCCTGTACTATGTGTTACATCTACCATTACAGGTAAGTGTGTGCCTTGTTTCAAAATAGGCACTGCAGAAATATCTAACGTATTTCTTGTTGCTTTTTCGTAAGTACGGATACCACGCTCACAAAGGATAATATTTTTATTGCCTTGAGAAGCAATATACTCAGCAGCGAAAGTAAATTCTTCAATTGTAGCCGATAAGCCTCGTTTTAAGAGGATTGGTTTGTTCGTTCTTCCAGCTTCTTTTAATAATTCAAAGTTTTGCATGTTTCGAGCACCAATTTGGAACACATCTAAGTATTCGTCGGCAATTTCGAAATCAGCAGGATTTACAATTTCACTGACAACATTAAGGCCAAATTTATCTTTTACATTTTTTAAAATTTTAAGCCCTTCAACACCTAATCCTTGGAAATCATATGGTGATGTACGAGGTTTGAATGCGCCACCGCGAATGAATTTTTCTCCTTTTGCTTGTAAATCTTTTGCGACCGCATCAACTTGTTCTTGTGATTCAACAGAGCATGGTCCAAATACAAATGATTTATTGCCATCGCCAATAACACCACCGTTGTCAAACTGAACAATCGTATCTTCTGGTTTTAATTTACGAGACACATATAAATGTTTTTCATTCTCAGATTTTTGTAAATCAGTAGAAGCTTTAAAAATTTCTTTAAATAATTGCTTAATTACATTATCATTAAAAGGTCCTTGATTACGATCCATTAACTCATTAATCATTTCTTTTTCGCGTTGTGGATCATAAACCTTTGTACCCTGTTTAATTTTCTCTTCACCTATTTTTTGTGCTAATTCTCCACGCTTAGATAATAAATCTAAAATTTGATTATTAATCGAAACAATCTCTTCTCTGTATTGCTCTAATTTAGTTGACATTACTACTCACCTCAATAAAAGTTACTTGTATAATTATATCACTTTAAAGCGATAAAATAATATTAGTTAGATAATATTTTAACAATTAAAAAATAATAGTTCAACCGTTCTAGTTGATAAATTATCTAAAATTTGTGAATTGTCTAATTATTATATCAAATTTGATATTCACTTTTTATAAAAATAAGAAAAAGGAGCGAATCAAAAATCTAATTTAATTAACAGATTTCTGAATCCACTCCATTTAGTGATTAAAACCTCACATTAAATAAAAGCATTAGCTTTATTAATCATTAAAGGTACGTTTATCGATTTTACTTTTTGCTTTTTCAGCTCTTTGTTGTTGCTTAGGTGTTTTATTTTTAGCTTTTGTTGCATTCTGCTTTTTCTTAGTATTGCCTTTTGCTTTTTCATTAGCTGATTTAGTATCGTGTGTAATGACACCATTTTCAAATTTAGCAGATGCATGTGCTTGATTATTTTTAACTTGATCTTCATCTTTGTTAATTTCTTTTTTTGTAACTAAATAAGGGACCACTTTATCGCCTGATGATTTAGCAATTGCTGGTTCTTCTAATAACGTTTTTGTTTTACGCGCAACATTTGCATCATTATCTATTTTATTTTTCTTTGTACGTGCTGCAGATGCTATATTTTTTGCATTCACATGTTGATGTTTGCTCGTATCACCACTAGTTGAAGGATCAGATAAATTATGTTTTGATGATTCAACTTTAACTGCATTTTGTTGCGCTGCTAATTCAGTTGCACTAACCTCTTTAGACTGTTGTTCTTTTTCAGTCTCTTTCTTAGCTTCTTGAATTTCTTGTGCTTGTGGTGATTGATCCGCTAAGTTATCTGATGTTTCTGCTTTAATCGCATTTTGTTGCGCGACAATTTCTTCAGCACTATTGCCTTCATTGTTTCTTAAATGTTCACTATCATCAGCTTTAGCTTCTTGAATTTGTTGCGCTTGTGGTGATTGATCCGCTAAATTATCTGACGTTTCCTTTTTGATTGCATTTTGTTGCGCTGCTAATTCTGTCGCAGTAATATCTTTCGTATCTTGCTCTTTAAGTGCTTCAGCTTTAGCTTCTTGGATTTCTTGAGCTTGTGGTGATTGATCCGCTAAATTATCTGACGTTTCCTTTTTGATTGCATTTTGTTGTGCAACAAGTGCTTCTTTACTAACTTCTGAATGGTCTTTATTTCTAAAGTCTTCAATTTTTTGTTTTACATTTTCAATATTATTCTCAGTTTGTTGCTTGATTTTTTGATAACGATGTCTTAATTCTTGTTCTTTATTTTTTGCGCTATCAATTTTTTCTTCGGCTTTATTTTTATAAAAGAGTCCAACCGCTGAACCAATTAAAGCACCTGTAATAAAACTAATCACAAAGTCTTTGCGTGATGGATGAGAACTGTATTTGTTGTGACTATATTGAGAACTAGTAACATCCTCTCCAGTAGTCTTTTGATTTGCACCTTGACCATGTAAGTCTTTACCAGAATTATTTGTGACAAACGCATCTCTATTATAATGCTCTGTATTTAAACCTTGTCTAGACTTACCATCTTTTTGATTTGGGCCATTATCATGTAAATCATGGCCATGATTATTTTTTTCAAAGTCATCTCTATTGTAATGTTTAGTCGCATTTGATTGTGCTGCACTATCTTGTTGATTTGCACCTTGTCCGTGTAAATCGCTGCCAGTGTTTGTCGTTGTAAAAGCGTCTCTATCATAATGCTTAGTCGCATTTGATTGTGCTGCACTATCTTGTTGATTTGCACCTTGTCCGTGTAAATCATTTCCAGAATTTGTCGTTTCAAATGCGTCACGATTATATTTCTTACTCATATTAGCTCCTCCTATAAGAAAAGCACTTAAATAAGTAAAAACCTCATTTAAGTGCATTTGATTGAATCATATTAAAAGTTTTTCTCAACGTTAGTAGTGTAATTTTCGTTTGCATGATTTGCATCATTACCTACAGATGTGTTTCTGTAGTTTGCACTTCCTCTACGGTAGTGTCTATTTTGCCATTTGTCAGCAATTTCCATTGCAACATTTGACCATTGAACTACTTGAGAAATTTTATCTTCATTTTGAGAAATATTATGTGTAATTGAGTTAGTTACACGATCAACTGAACCATTTAAATTTTGTACAGAATCGCCGATACCTTTAACACCATCGACAACAGAATTTAAGCGTTCAACTTTGCCTTGAATATCTTCAGTTAAGCGGTTAGCTTTGTGAAGTAAATCAGTTGTTTCACGTGTAATACCTTGAACTTGTCCTTCAACACCATCAAGTGTTTTAGCAACGTGATCTAAATTCTTTTTAACTGAAATTAAAACGACAACGATTCCAATACATAATACTAAGAATGCAATCGCGGCGATAATTCCAGCAATTGGTAAAATCCAATCCATTAAAAACGCCTCCTAAATACCATTTACTTTTAAATAAAAGCTATTAATTATTAATACCCAACATAATTATATATAAACATATTAAAATTCATTTGTCATGCCGACATGTTCTTCATAAGCACGTTGTAACTTTTGAATGTCCCCAGCGCCCATAAATAAGATAACAGCATTATCAAATTGTTCTAATACGTCAATATTATTTTCATCGATTAGCGCAGATCCGTCAATACGATTTATTAAATCTTGAATTGTTAAATCACCTGTATTTTCACGAATTGAACCAAATATTTCACATAAATAAACATGATCCGCTTTGCTTAGTGATGCTGCAAATTCTTCTAAGAAAGCTTGCGTTCTTGAAAATGTGTGAGGTTGGAAAACTGCCACAATATCTTTATTTGGATATTTTTTACGTGCTGTTTCAATTGTAGCACTTATTTCTCTTGGATGGTGAGCGTAATCGTCTACTAATACTTGATTAGCAACATTTGTTTCATTAAAGCGACGTTTTACACCACCAAATGTTTCCAATGCTTCTTTAATATTCTTGACGTCCATCTTTTCAAGGTAACTAATCGCGATAACTGCTAATGCATTTTGGATATTATGATCTCCGTATTGTGGTGATAAGAATTGATCATAATATTCACCATTAACGTAAACATCAAATTGTGTACCTTTATCAGTTATTTGAATATTATCGGCATATATATCATCATTTTTGTTTAAACCATAATAATAAATTGGTACGTCCGCTTCAAGTTGTCTTAAATGTTCGTCATCACCCCAAGCAATAATCGCTTTTTTAACATTATGTGCCATACTTTGGAAAGCACTTGCAACGTCTTCAATGTCTTTAAAATAATCAGGATGGTCGAAATCAATATTAGTCATAATGGCATAGTCTGGATGGTAACTTAAGAAATGACGACGGTACTCGCACGCCTCAAATGCAAAATAGTCACTTGCAGATAATCCCATACCCGTACCATCTCCAATTAAGAATGATGTTTTTTTATCACCATTCATAACATGAGACAGTAAACCAGTTGTTGATGTTTTTCCGTGTGCACCTGTAACTGCAACAGATGTGTATTGATCAATCACATGACCTAAGAAATCATGATAACGTATCACGTCTAATTTTAAATCATGCGCTTTAACAATTTCTTCATGAGTATCTGGAAACGCATTACCTTGAATGACTACCATACCTTCTTTAATATTGTCACTGTTAAATGGTAGTATTTTAATTCCTTTATTTTTTAATGCTACTTCTGTGAATACATATTTTTCTATGTCGGATCCTTGCACCTCATGTCCTAAATCATGCATGATTTGTGCTAATGAACTCATTCCTGCGCCTTTAATACCAACAAAATGATAATGCGTCATATACATAAAACTCCTTTAATTTAATCTTTCTTTAAATCTGCTTCAGTAATAAATACATCTCTAGGTTTAGAACCGTTTGCACCAGAAATATAATCTAACTGTTCAAGTTGGTCTACGATTCGTGCAGCACGGTTATATCCAATTTGGAAGTGTCTTTGAATTAATGAAGTGGAAATATGTCCTTCTTTAACCATAAATTCACACACATCATCGAATAATTCGTCTTGAGCTTGTGTTTGGTTCTTTTTAAGTAATTCCTTCTCCTCGAACAAATAGTTCGGTTCTCTTTGTTCTTTAATGAAATCAACTACATCATCAATCTCATCATCTGAAACAAATGTACCTTGGACACGAATTGGTTTATTCATACCACTACCTAAGTAAAGCATATCGCCATAGCCTAATAAGCGTTCCGCACCACCACTGTCTAAAATCGTTCTTGAGTCAACGCTTGAAGATACCATAAATGCAATGCGTGTAGGTATATTGGCTTTAATTAAGCCAGTAATAACATTGACAGATGGTCGTTGTGTTGCAACCAACATATGAATGCCACATGCACGTGCCTTTTGTGCTATTCGAGCGATTGATTGTTCTACCTCTTGCGGTGCCATCATCATTAAATCTGCTAACTCATCAATAACAATAACAATTTTTGGCATTCTTTGCTCATATGGTGCTTTTTTGTTGAAAGCAGTAATGTTTCTTACATGGAATTGCGCAAATAATTTGTAACGTTTTTCCATTTCGTCAACGGCCCATTTTAAACTTTGTGTGGCTGCCTTAACATCAGTAATAACCGGTGAAACTAAATGCGGTAAATCGTTGTATGGTGCAAGTTCAACCATCTTAGGATCAATTAGTAATAACCTTAATTCTTCTGGATGATTTTTGTAAAGTAATGACATTAAAATACTATTGATACAGACTGATTTACCTGATCCGGTTGCACCCGCAATTAGGGCGTGTGGTGTCTTAGCAATATCCATTAACAATGGTTCATTGTTAATTCTATTACCCATAGCTACGGTTAATTTAGACTCAGCATTTTTAAATTTTGGACTTTCTAAAATAGATTTTAAGTTAACTTTCGTAGGATTTAAGTTTGGTACTTCAATACCTACTAAACTTGTTCCAGGAATTGGTGCTTCAATTCGAATGTCTTTCGCAGCTAACGCCATTTTAATATCATCCTGTAAAGCTGTAATTCGTGAAACTTTGACACCCTTCTCCACTGCCAATTCAAACCGAGTTACACTTGGTCCTTCAGTTACATGTTGTACTTCAGCCGGTACATTAAAATAATAAAAGGCATCATTTAGCTCTTGTTTCTTCTCTTCAATCCATGCCTCATCGATTTCATGTGCTTCATGATCTTCTAATAAATCAAGGCTAGGTAGTTTAATATTTGGACCTCTTCTAATTGTACCTTTAGCATTATGCTCTTCTTTTTGATGGTGGTTTGAAGATACAATAGTTTGATCGTCTGCTGAAACTGTTGCATTCATTTCTTGATGATTGTTCATATCATGATTTGAATGTACAGCTTGGTTAGATTGTTCTTCACTGTCTGTATCAGTATTTTGGCTGTTTTCGAGAGGTTCTTCTACTAGGTTATCGTCATCTCTGTTTATGTCATTATTTAAATTTTTATCTTGTTCATCTGAATGATTGATATGATAGTTTGAATGCGTAGACTCTGTTCGAGACTCAGATAATGTATTTTCATTGTCACGAGATTCATTTGTATGATGGTTGACTTCTGATTCACGCTTTTTAGTTTGAACATGTTGTTTTGTCTCAGGCTTTAATTCTGGCACATTCACTTTATGTTTCGATACAGATTCTTTTTTTGCATCCATCATTCTTTTTTTATCAGAAGGTGTCATAACTACATTAAACGGTTTACTTCCTGGCGTGATAGACATTTTTTCAGGTACTTTTTTAGCTTCCTTATGTGTTATTTCTGATTTATCGTCGCCATTGTTAATGTGTTCATCTTCCACACCTTGTACTGATTCATCTGTATCTTTAACTGCAAATGAATCATCCATTTTATTAGAAGGGTCATTATGTGTTTTCGTTGACTGTGATACATTTTGGCTCTCTATATTTGTATTTTGAGAGACTCCATTCGTTTCGTCATCTTCTTTAGTAGCATATTCCACTTCAGACGTTACAGCATTTCTAATTGCATGATTCACATTTTCAGTTGATACATCTTCATCATCTTCTATGGCAGATGTTTCATCTGATAAAGATTCATTTTCGGACATACTGTCAGTGTGTGACTCCACGTCATCTATTTCTCTAAATTGTGCATCATCAACAGTTCCATTATGGTTGTCGTCATGAATGTTTTCACTTAAACTATCTGAATCATCATTATTAGATTGTAATTGTACCGCTTCTTCATCTGCTACGTCGTGATGGTAATTTGATTCTTTTGTAGATTCGTCAATCGCTTCATTAGAATGACGTTGTGCCTCATCATGATTAACATTTGATAATTGATCATTTGGAACATCTTTAACCTGTACATCATCTTGGTTAACTTCTTGCACACTTGAAACTTGGTTTAAATCAATCTCTTCATAATTATATGGTGCATTTGTCTCTTCGATATACTCTTGTTGTTCAATATTATGGTCTATGTCACTATCATCTTTCGATTGAGCGTTAGATGTCTCATGATGTGCAACGTCTTCTACTTGTGCTTGGCTCTCAACATGGTCATTGTTGTTTTTGTACTCATCATTAACACCCTCTGTTACATCACTATGTAAATGGTCAGAGTGGTTTAATGAACTTTCGCCAATATATTGTTCAGCTTGCTTAGCATACATTTCATCAATAGCTCTTTGAATACTATCTTCTTCATCAGTCTGTTGACGTTTGTTTTGCAATGCTTGTTTAAATTTACGTTTTTGTTGAACTTTACGCTCTCTTTCTTTTCTAATCTCCTCTACGATTTGAGAAGCATAAATATTTTCTATATTTACCGTGTTATCACGTTTTGAATAGTTTGGCGTACGTTCATAGTGATTAGAAGTATCAGCATTTCCTTCAACGATTGATTGTTGTTCACTGTTAACTGGTGCATTCTCTTGTGAAGTTAAATGTTCACCATCAAATTTTTGTCTGCTATCTTTTTCATTTTTACTTTCATGCGGAACGTGTTCTACCGTGCTCGAATGATGCTTGGTTTTAGACTCACTTGTATCTGTGTCATCTTTCACTGGTGGTATAACACCGTTTTCAATAGGTCTACGCTTTTTAGTTCCGAAAATAGCTGATGGTACTTCTGAAGTTTTAAAACTTGAACGGTGATATGTAGGTTCAGAACTCAAATGATAATTCGATTTGAATCTTTCTGATTGTAATTTCATCCTAGATTGATTTGAATTAGCGCTTCTGTAATTAGCAGTATTCGTTCTAGAATGTGTATTTTGACGTTTGTTAAAACGTTGAGATGTACTCGTATTATGAGTTCTACTTGATGTTTGAGAAGTTCTTGACTTAATAGAAGGCATACCAGAATCATCTTGACTCACATGTTGTCTTCTACGATGTCTTCTTGCATTTTCAGCTCGATCATCATCTGAGTAACTATTCATGTGACCCGTATAGTCATCATATTCATATGAACCGTATTGATTATCTTTCAATGTTGAATGGTTCTCTTTATCATCATTACTTTCGCGATAAGTTGCTTCTTCATACGTTTCATCTCGACCCACATCGATTGGGAATCGAAACTTACCTTTTGGACGATCGTAAATATCATTATTTTCAGGAAGTAATGAATCGTCTTTGCTTTGAGTTAGATCGCCATTGCGACGTTTACTTTTGCGTCTAAGCAATTCATCATCAGAATTGTCTTTGTTACTAAATAAATCATCAAACCAACTCATACATTCACTTCCTTCCTCTATTCATCAAAAAATGCTTGACCGACTTTATAGTCATCACTTAAAACCATAATACCTTTTTCTTGAGGTGCATTAGGTAAATTTAATTCTCTCATTGAGCAAACCATACCGCTTGAAGCAACACCACGTAATTCAGCATCTTTAATAACCATTCCACTTGGCATTACGGCACCAACTTTAGCAACAACCACTTTTTGTCCAGCTTCTACATTTGGCGCACCACAAACGATTTGTAAATGGTCATTACCGACATCTATTTTTAAAATACTTAATTTATCCGCATCTGGATGCTTATCTTTAGTTTCAACATAACCAACTACAAATTTAGGAGATAAATCTGCATTTAGTTGATACGTTAATCCAGATTCATTAATAGCTTTTTGTAATGCATCTACAAGCTCAGAAGTTAATTTAATATGTCCATTACCGTTGAATTGATGATAATTTGAAAACTTAAATAGATTGAAGCCAACAATCGTTCCTTCTTTATTAATTTCAACAACATCTCCAGATTTCTTATATTCAAACGGTCCATCTGTAGGTTCAATTTGTAGAAAAGCTACATCCCCTACGCCTTCTTTATTGTAAAATAAATTCATTTTAAATCTCCTCTATATCAATTATTTCTTATTATTAAATTTTTTACGATTTGCTTCCAATCGTTGTATTACATTGGGGTCTCTTTTTTGTTTGTTATTTTTACCCAAAATGAAGATAGGTTCGAAGTGACCTTTTTCATAACCAAATGATAATGAAGTAATAGGGACTAATCCTTTAGTAAAGAATTCCATAGTTAAATGTGCCATTACATCATAACCAGTTTTATTTCGAATATCAGCAATAATTAACACATCTTGGTGTGGTACAGCTACTAACATTTCACCTTCACATTGTTGATAGATATCATCTAAAAATTTGGTATTTAAAACACGACTGGCATCATAGCCATCATTAGAGTTTACAAAATAAAAAATATTCCCTTTAACTTCATCTGTTTTATATTGATTATTAAGTTTACGTATATTAAATAGTGACATTTCCTTAACTTGTTGTTCAGTCAATCCAAGTGATTCAAGCATACTTTCGTCAATTAAGCGATAAGACTTACCTAAATCGAGTGCATAATAGATATTTGTTTCTGCTGTATGCTTTTCAATTATAAATGGATGACCATCTTTTGTTTTTTTATCAAAGCTTGTAGCACGAATGACAGGCATAATCTGAATGTCATTCATTTTCTCAATACTTTGATCATCCATTTGAGCGATGGCTTCTTCGACATAATATACAATCTCATCTATAATTTTCTCTTTTTGGACTTCATATTTAGCGACAATAGCGTTTAATTTGATTGTTACGCCTTTATGATTGTCTTGTCTATATATACGTAACGTTTCTTCTTCACGATCAAATTTAAAATCAACATTTAAATGCGCTAAACGTTGTTTCAATTTATCTCTTACTTGAAAAACATTCATGTTTAACACTCCTATATTCGCACCTTATCCTATTTTACAATAAATTAGTGGTCAATTACAGAAAAAATCAATTGTACATATCATTCTAAAAACCTTTTAAATGCTTTATCTATTTATCAAACTGACTTAAAAATTCATCGATTTGTTCTATAGATTTGCGTTCTTTTCCAATGTAACTTCCTACTAATTCGTCATCTTTAAATACTAAAAAGCTTGGAATACCCATAATATCATGTTCTATGGCTAAATCTATAAATTGGTCTCTATCTACAGAAACGAAGTTAAAATCATTATATTTCTCTTCCAATTGAGGTAAATCAGGTTCAATGACACGACAGTCAGGACACCAACCTGCCGTAAATTCAAATACGGTATGCTCTTTCTTAAGTGACTTGAATTGTGATTCAGATTCTAAATTAATCATTCTATTCGCTCCTTATTCTTGAAATTGTAATTTATTAATTTGTTCTTCAGTTAAGTTGAGTATAACTTGTTCTAGTAATTGTCTTGCTGAGAAATAATCTCTAATATCAAAAACAGCATTAGTACTGTGAATGTATCTAGCACAAACACCAATTACAGCAGTTGGAATACCAATATTAGCTTTGTGAATTTCACCACCATCTGTGCCACCCGGTGAAATATAATATTGGTAATTTATATTATTATCATCTGCTAATTTAAGTAGATAGTCTCTAAATTCAGGTTGTAAAATCATGGTACCGTCTTTAATTCGAATTAAAGTCCCTTCACCTAATTCACCTGATAATTGATTTGCACCTTTAATATCATTTGCTGGAGAACAATCCACTACAAGTGCAACATCGGGTTGAATGAGTTCAGCTGCTGCTTTAGCACCACGTAAGCCTACTTCTTCTTGAACATTAGCGCCAACGTATAAATCAACATCCAAATCGACACTCTTCAACAATTCTAATATTTCAATCGCAATGACACAACCATATCGATTATCCCATGCTTTCGCACTATATCGATGTTCAGTTAATTGCGTTAATTCAGTATTCGGAACAATCGTATCTCCTATTTCTATTCCCATCTGTCTTACTTCGTCATCAGAACTTGCACCGATATCTAGCATCAAATCTTTTATTTCTGGCACCGCTTCGTTGCCTGTTCTAAAATGTTTCGGAATATTAGAGACAATCCCTACTATAATGTCGCCTTTTCTATTTTTTACTTGAAGACGTTGACCTTGCCAAATATCGTTTGCTACACCACCAAGATTGGTAAACTGTAGCATACCATTCGAAGTAATGTTTGTAATCATGAACCCTATTTCATCCATATGCGCAGCAATCATTACCTTCTTAGCATTAGCTTTTTTAGATTTTTTAACGCCATAGAAACCACCCATACGATTTACGATAAACTCATCAACATACGGTGACATTTCATTTTTCATATAATTTCGTACATCCTCTTCAAAACCTGGTGCACCATGTAATTCGGTTAATGCCTTAATTCGTTCTAATGTTTTATGCTTATCCATCTTAACTAACACACTCCTTAAATGTATTATATCATTTTGAATATGGTACACTAATGATAAGAACTATTAATAGAGAGGTAGAGATTATGACACGTCAAACTTACAAATACATCTCAATTTCAGTTGCTCTAGTTACAGGTATAGCCACTGTCTTTTTTATTTATTTCCTAAAAGAAAAGAATAAAATGCAAAATCCTGATAAAGTATTGGATGAAGCCAAATCTTACTTTATGAACATCACAGGATCGTTTATTCTTCATGAGCCGTATGTAGATGACAATCTATATCCAAATCGTTTCATTTTTCAAGGCGGCATTACTCAAGTTAAGAATGATCAAAAGATGGAATATATCTTTTATGCAGATGCAAAATCTGGTGAAATTTTAAATATTATTGAATTATAATAAACTGAACATAATAGGGAGCTGGACTGAATGAATATAAATTCTTAGTCCGGCTCCCTATTATAATCGTTCATTAAAAAATGGATAACAACGTTACCAAATCGCTTTATATCACTTTCTTTATCTTTTAATTGATTGCTTAATCGTCTTTCCATCTGACTCATATTGCGTCGCGAAGTAAACATGATCATGATAATATAAGAACCAATAATCATGATAAATAAAGTATGGTATTAATCTTTCTTTTTCTCGAATAGACGTCATTGGGTAATCATCATATGCCATAACCCAAAGTGGATTGGTATGTGCATTTGTAGGTAATATATCGGACATGTGAACTGCACGCTCACCTTCACTCTCAATTGTAATAATTGATTGTCCATAACTATGACCACCAACATGCTTCATATGAATCCCTGGATAAACTTCAATGAATTCATCAAAAAGTATCATTTTATCTTCATATGTACCTCTATTTATTTCCCAATAGGTTGCTTTACTACGAATGTTTGGACTTATAAATTCATGCCACTCGTCTTGTTGCACATAGTGCATTGCATTTGGAAAAATAGAATTACCCTCAGTATCCGTTAACCCTGTCGCATGGTCAAAATGCATATGTGACATTAATACAATATCGATATCTTCCACAGTCAAATTTAATTTTTCTAAATCAAATTGAATATGACTTTCATATTCGACACCATAATTTTTAAGTTGTTTGTCTGTTAATTTATGATTTCCAATTCCAGCATCGATGATAATGTTCTTATCGCCAGTCTGAATTAAAATTGGATATGTTAAGTTAGGAACTTGATTTCTTTCATTCACATCAT
Organism: Staphylococcus sp. GDY8P47P; assembly: GCF_016892225.1. Taxonomy (NCBI): domain Bacteria; kingdom Bacillati; phylum Bacillota; class Bacilli; order Caryophanales; family Staphylococcaceae; genus Staphylococcus; species Staphylococcus sp. GDY8P47P. Next base: position 28,324 of record NZ_JAFENV010000028.1, read on the forward strand.
ACTTTTTCGTCCACAGCGGTTTAGGTACAACGCCAAAGATAGCACCACCATCCATTTGCGTCATACCGCCATTTAAATAAGTGATATTAAATGCACCTAACTTCATATTAAACACCTTCCATCTTTTTATTTATCAAGTATTTCAATATATGAAATAATCTTACATTACAATATCCAATTTAAGAATATATAAACAGAAAAGAGCAGAACAGAATTCTTGTCGAATTCAATGTTCCACTCTTGGAATGACGTTTTAAACTATAACAAGTGATGCATTAGCCTTCACTCAATCTCACTAACTACCGTGAATCTTCATGATGATCAAAGTCACAACTTTAAATTAATGTTCAATGTCTTTATGAAATTTTGCTTCCATTCGATAAATTCTAGAACCTTTATCGGAAAATTTCTTCTCATATTCTGTCAATATATTATCTTCATCATCTTCTTCATGAAGATTGAGATTTAATTTAGTAAAGTACATACCATATTGCGACATACTTTCTAAACTAAACGCGAATAAGCCTCTGTTATCCGTTTTAAAATGGATTTCTCCATCTTCTTTAAGGATTTGTTGATATAGCGCTAAAAAAGTATGATATGTTAATCGACGTTTAGCGTGTCTTTTTTTCGGCCATGGGTCAGAGAAATTTAAATAAATTCGTGCAACTTCACCATCATTGAAATACTCATTTAATTCTATAGCGTCATTACATATCATTTTTAAATTTGTCAGGCCTTGTTCTTTCACTTTATCTAGTACTTTATACATGACACTTTTTTCGCGTTCCATAGATACAAAATTAATTTCTGGGAATTTAGAGGCTAACGTTGTTATAAACTGCCCCATACCAGAGCCAATTTCTATATAGATGGGTTGTTCTTTATCAAACCACTCCGACATTTTTCCTGCATGTGTGCCATCCATATCTACTAAATCAGGATGTTCTTTTAAATAATCTTCCGCCCATGGTTTATAGCGAACTCTCATACTTGAAATCTCCCTTAGATAAATAAATTACTATTCATAACCTCGTTTAAAAATTTTAGCCAATTATTCATATCTTTGAATCTTTTTTGCTCTTCATACCATTGAACCATACCAATTGATTGAATGACTGTATACCATTTCATACGTTTATTTAAGTCTATGCTTTCTTCTACGCCATACGTCTTAAACCAGTCAGACCAATTTTTTTCGGGAACGTAGTTATAGAGCAGCATTCCAATATCAATAGCAGGATCGGCAATCATTGCGCCTTCCCAATCTACTAAGAATAATTCATCTCTATCAGATAGTAGCCAGTTGTTATGATTTACATCTCCATGTACAACCGTAAAGAAACGAGAATCCATATTGGGGATATGTTCTTCAAGGTATGTTAATGATTTACGAATAATGTGATGTGTTAATACTTCTCTTGATAGTGATGCATTAATCTTTTTCAACATGATATTAGGCGTGATGGGTTCCATTTCCATACGTTTAAGCATATTCAGTAAAGGTTTAGAACCATGAATCTTTTTAAGCAATGCAGCAACACGTGCTTGATACATTTCATCTGGTTCAAGTTCTCTGCCATTTTTCCAGTGTTGGGCTGTGACAACTTCACCTGTTTCAATACGTTTGGTCCATACTAATTTAGGTACAATACCTTCAGCTGACAATGCTGCAATAAATGGATTAGAATTACGCTTTAAAAATAGCTTTTGACCGTCCTGTTCAGCCATATATGCTTCACCAGAAGCACCTCCTGCTGAATCAAGTGTCCACCCTAATTGATAAAACTGCTCCAACTCGTTCACCTCACTTTCAATTAGAAAATGGCTCGAGAAATATAGTTTTCAAGAGCCATATATTCTAATTTGATATAATCGTTTGTTGGAAAACACGACTATATATTTCTAAATAATTATATTTTTATACATAAGTTATTATTATAAATAAATTGTTACTGTCCCCAAACATTTATTTAAATAAATACGTCTCTTTTATCACTCAATGATGATTTTATAATTTTTAGCCTTCTTTTTCAACTGAAAATGAGAAACAAAAAGATACATTTTACTAGTCGATTATGGCTAAATTACGTTTCAATCTTTAGGTTTTATTATAACACATTTTCAGACCTTTAAACTGCGTATTTTTAATTTAATTCATGAAATTTATTTACATTATAAAATCAAAAAGAACGTACTCAAATTCTATAAATTTAGAATCAGTACGTTCTTTAATAATCAATTATTTATTTAATTAATTACTTCTCGTTTCAATGTATTTATTAAATCCTTCTTGAAGTTTGCGCGTAACAGGTCCTACTGTGCCTTCACCAACTTGCTCACCATCTATTTTAACAACAGGTGTCACTTCGGCAGATGTACTTGAAACAATGACTTCATCAGCATTTTTCAAAAATTCAACAGTAAACGTTTCTTCTTTAAATGGAATATCTTCATCTTCAGATATCCATTTAATTACTTTACGCGTAATACCATTCAAAATGTAATTATTAACGGGATGCGTATAGATTGCACCATCTTTAATTGCATACACATTACTTGAAGCACCTTCTGTAACTATATCGCCTCTATGTTGTATTGCTTCACTTGCGTTGTATTTAACTGCATATTCTTTTGCAAGTACATTTCCTAAAAGGTTTAAACTTTTAATGTCGCAACGCAACCATCTAATATCTTCTACAGTTGCTGCATTGATTCCGTTTTCCAAATCTTCAAAAGGTCGATCGTAACTTTTAGCAAATGCCATAATGACAGGCTTTACGTCAGGTGTTGGGAAAGAATGATTTCTTGGTGCTACACCACGTGTAGCTTGGATGTAAATGCCACCATTTTTTATTTGATTTACCTTTAATAATTCTCTAACTACATCAATTAATTCTTCGACTGTATATCCTAAATCTAATTGTATTTCCGCAGCACTTCTTATAAAACGCTCGAAATGTTCTGTAACTGTAAATAATTTCCCGTCATATGCTCGAATGTATTCATAAATACCATCACCGAATACATAACCACGATCTTCATAAGAGACTTTTGCTTCACTTTGATCGATAAATTCACCGTTAATAAATACTTTTGTCATAGTTTATCCCTCCACACATAGTGAGTAAATTGCTTCTAAATAGATACTTGTTGCATTGAATAATTGTTTTTTAGTAATATATTCATTCTTTTGATGCATTAAATCCTCTGAATCTTCAAACATGGCTCCAAATGCCACACCTTTATCAAGGTTTCTAGCATATGTACCTCCACCTATTGTATAGGGTTCAGACATATCGCCAGTTTGATTTCTATAAGCTGTAACTAATTTCTGTACAAAAGGATCATTTTTGTCTACAAAATGAGGTTGCTGAACTTTGCCTAATTCAAGATCAAATCCATATTCTTTAATTTCTTTAGTAAATCGCTGTATAGCTTCTTCAAATTCAAAATTTTGTGGATAACGTAAATTAATACCAAATCGGCCAGCATGTTTATGGTCATAAGAAATAATACCAACATTTGTAGTTACATCGCCCATAACATCTGTATGGAATTTCATTCCCATCTTCTCACCAAAATGTGATTCGTGAAGGTAACGATTACTAAAGTCTACAAATTCTCTTGCTGTTTGATTTAGATTTAATGTTGATAAGAAATCTAATAAGTATAAGCCAGCATTAACACCTAATGATGGATCCATACCATGAACAGCTTTACCTTCAACCGTTAGGACTAACTCTCCACTATCAACGACACTCTCACCTTGTAGTTTATGCTCATCTAAATAGTGTTCGAAATGCTGAACAACGTCGGTCATGTTTTCTTTGACAAATACGCGTGCTTGAGCATGATCAGGTACCATATTGTAACGTTGACCAGATTCAAACGAAATCAATTCATAATCTGGTTCATCTTGATCTTCAGACGTACTATTTTGAACTAAATCGAAAGTTGTGATTCCTTTTTCTCCATGAATAGCTGGAAATTCTGCATCAGGTGCAAATCCTAATGCTGGCATTTCTTCCGTTTGGAAATATCTTTCAGTACATTTCCAATCTGACTCTTCATCTGTACCAATAATGATATGAATACGTTTCTTCCAATCAACTTTCATTTCATTTAAAATTTTGACTGCGTAATAGGCTGCTATTGTCGGTCCTTTGTCATCTAGCGTACCTCTAGCAATAATTGCATCATCAGTTACCACAGGATTAAATGGATCTGAGTCCCATCCATCTCCTGCAGGCACGACATCGACATGACATAAAATACCTAAAACATCGTCACCTTTACCTGCTTCAATTCTGCCTGCAATATGATCTACATCATGGGTAGAAAAACCATCTCTTTGTGCTATTTCGTACATATAATCAAGCGCTTGACGAGGCCCCGGACCAACTGGAGTTTCATCAGATGCTTTTGAATCATCTCTGACACTCTCAATCGAAAGTAAACCTTTCAAATCATCGATTATTTGACCTTCATATTCTTGAACTTTCTCTTTCCACATTCGAGATCAACTTCCTTTTCAATAAATATACAGTTTATTTTACATAACTATAACGAAAAATTACAGTAAGATGTCAGAATATTTATAGATTTTATAAAATTTTATGTTAAAAATTTTATAAAACCTCCATATTTATACGCTATATGACGCAGTTTGTGTAAATCATACATATCAATGACATTTAATTTTTTGTACACAAATCTTTCATTCCATATTTATAAAAAAAGAATGGAACAGAATTCTTTTTAAATTCGTTGTCCCACCCCGAAAGGATGACCAGAACTGAAAAAAGCATGATTTAAGTGTATTCTCAGTTCAGTCAGCTACTGCCTATTGGCAAAGTAGCATTATCATAATGTTATTTCTCTTGCGCTTATAAATATCACAAAATTAATCTTTATCTTCTAACGCATTTTTATTTTTCTTTAAATCTTCTTCAGTGACTACTCTTAAATTGTTATTAACAGTAGCGCCACCTTCATCATCAAATTTACCTTCTTCTAGTGCATCTTCTTTGTTTGCATCTAAATTAGTAAATTTTGATTTTTCTTCTTCTAAGAATGATTTTGGATCATTTTTCAAGCGATTAGCGTATTCTTGAGGGTTATTTCTAACCTCTTGAATTGTTTCATTAGCTTTTGAACCTAATTGACTCGCTAATCCTTTTGCATTTTCTTTATAACTTTCTGGATCTTTTTTGTATTTATTATATTGCTCTTTTAATTTGTCTCTACTTTCTTTTCGAGATAATACAACTGCTGCAGTTGCAGCACCGACACCAGCAATAATTCTAAATAAGCCTGTAGTTTTAGACATAGTAAACACCTTCTCCTTTATGAATGCTGTAAAAGCTTTAATTCGTCATCTGAGAGTAACTTATACTCACCAGATTTAAGATTTTCATCTAACGCCAAATTAGCGATTTTAAGACGTTTTAATTCTAATACCTCATTTTCAATGGCATGAAACATCCTTTTAACTTGATGATACTTACCTTCATAAATGGTCACCTGTGACGTAGTCTCATTTACTCTTGTTAGTAAAGCAGGTTTAACTGGTCCATCAGATAGCGTGATCCCCTGCTTAAAAGCTTCAATATCATCATCAGATATCGTATGTTGAGAGATGACTTCATATGTCTTTGATACATGTTTAACGGGACTCATCAATTCATGACTAAACTGACCGTCATTTGTGATAAGCAATAATCCCTCTGTATCTTTATCTAATCTACCAACAGGAAAGATATCTAAATGTTGATATTCTGGAATTAAATCTATGACAGTGCGATTCGTTCCATCATGCGTAGCTGAAATATAGCCCTTAGGTTTATTGAGCATAATATAAATATGATTAATAAACGTAATTTGTTTTCCATTTACCATCACAATATCGTCTTCTGGATTAATATGACATTTAGGTGATTTCTCTATCGAATCGTTAACTGTAACGGTCCCTTTTTTTAAAAGTTGCTTTACCTCAGAACGTGTTCCCACACCCATATTAGCTAAAAATTTATCTAATCTCATCTTAAGAAACCAACTTTTCGACGAATTTTACCAGGTAAATCTCCTAAAAACTCATCAGCCAATCTATTTTTAATTGTAATTGTACCATAGATGAGACCACCTACAATAACGCCAATAATCAGAATAATAAACGCTCCAGATTTACGATCGACAGATATGAACAAGCTTAAAATAAAGTAAACAACTTCAACACTTATCATCATGATTAAACTATAAATGAAAATTTTAGCAACTTGAACAAATGTATCTGTAAAATGGAATTTAGCATAAATTTTCAAAATCATTAGGTTCGCGATGTTAGCGACTGTAAGCGCAATAGCAGTACTTAATACTGCACCTGCTGTATGGAATATCATAATTAATGGAATATTCAAGATTAATTTAACAATTACAGATCCTAAAATTACAAAAACTGTTAATTTTTGTTTGTTAATCCCTTGTAGCATTGACGCAGTTACACTTAATAAAGAAATTAAAATTGCAACTGGTGCATAGTAAAATAGTATTTTATTACCATCTGGATTATATTGATAGAATACAGTGTATAAAGGAGATGATAATGCCATTATTCCAAGACTTGCTGGCACTGTTATGTACATTAATACGCCAATAGACGTTCTAATTTGACGATGCATTTCTGTTAAGCGACCTTCAGCAAAAGTCTTGGTAATAAATGGTATTAAACTAACTGCAAAACCCGCTGCTAATGATGTTGGTATCATAACAATTTTGTTTGTTGTAAAGTTTAAGATAGTAAAGAAATAGTCTTTATTCGCATGGAATCCTGCTGCATCTAATGCATTATTGTGTGTAAATTGGTCCACTAAATTAAATAGTGGGAAATTCAGACTTACAATAACAAATGGAATACTATATGAAATTATTTCTTTATACATTTTAGTATAAGAAACATCTAGTCCAGAATTATCGGATGCTACCATTTTTTGAATATGTGGCTTACGTTTTCGCCAGTAATACCAAAGCGTTAGTAAACCAGCAATAGCACCTATCGCGGCTGCAAACGTAGCTATACCATTTGCTTGTAAGTAAGAACCATGAAAGACATTTAATACTAAGAAACTTCCGATAAGTATAAACACAATTCTAGCGAGTTGTTCTGTTACCTCAGAAACAGCTGTAGGTCCCATTGATTCGTACCCTTGGAATACACCACGCCATGTAGCAAGTAATGGTATAAATACAACTACCATACTTATCACTCGAATGATCCAAGTAATATCATCAATTGTCCATCCGCCTTTGCCCTCTTTACGTCCTAAAGTTAGAGAAGCAATATCTGGCGCTAAGAAAAATAGAATTAAAAATCCTATTATTCCTGATATGGACATAACGATAAAACTTGATTTATATAATTTCTGTCCAACTTTATACGCACCTAAAGCATTGTACTTAGCTACAAATTTTGAGGCTGCTAATGGTATTCCCGCTGTTGCAACAGCAATTGCGATATTATATGGAACATATGCATAGTTAAATGGTGCTAACTTTTCTTCCGCATTTGCACCCATAATGGCATAAAAAGGAATTACAAAAAGTACACCTAATATTTTAGTTATTAGAATACTTAATGTAATGAGAAAGGTACCTCTTACCATTTCCTTATTTTCACTCATATTTAATCTTCCTGCCTTTTTAATAATCAATTTATTTAATTTAAAACCTTTTTGAAGGGCTTGCATTACTATAAAATATATCACAAAATACTAATTGTTTACTAATGACTTTAATAGTTTTACTAAATTTAGGTTTAAACGCATAATAAATCAAGATATATTCATTTGTTAATGAACCAATCTTAAATTATAACTAAAATTGTTAATAATTCAATCGTAATTTAAATTATAATAATAGCACTAAGATAATAAGACGGAGGTTTCTCAATGTATCAAACAATAATCATAGGTGGTGGACCTAGCGGACTCATGGCTGCAGTTGCTGCATCTGAGCAAAGTGAAAAAGTACTTTTATTAGAGAAAAAGAAAGGTTTAGGTAGAAAACTTAAAATTTCTGGTGGCGGTAGATGTAATGTTACGAATCGATTACCATATGCAGAAATAATTAAAAATATACCAGGTAATGGAAAATTTTTATATAGCCCTTTTTCTGTATTTGATAACGAATCAATCATACACTTTTTTGAATCTAGAGGCGTCAAATTAAAAGAAGAAGATCACGGCCGTATGTTTCCAGTATCTAATAAATCTCAAGATGTAGTAGATACACTTGTAAACACCATTAAACAAAATAAAGTCGATATTAAAGAAGAAACGATCGTTAACGATATTAATGTAGAAGACAATGGGATATTTACAGTTAGAACTGATAAAGGCTCATTTTTAAGTAAAAGTGTCATCATTGCAACTGGAGGCACAAGTGTACCTCAAACTGGTTCAACTGGAGATGGCTACAAATTTGCGGAAAGTTTAGGTCATAGCATTACTGAACTCTTCCCTACTGAAGTTCCTATTACTTCAGCAGAACACTTTATTAAATCCAAAGAACTCAAAGGTTTAAGTCTTAAAGATGTAGAATTATCCGTGCTTAAGAAAAACGGTAAAAAACGAATTAGCCATCAAATGGATATGATATTTACTCATTTTGGTATAAGTGGACCAGCAGCACTAAGATGTAGTCAATTTGTTTATAAAGAACAAAAAAATCAAAAGAAAAAAGAAATTAATATGCAATTAGATGTTTTTCCAGAATACAAAAATCATGTTCTAGAGGAAAAAATAACATCTATTTTAATTGAAGAACCTGATAAGTACATAAAAAATAGTTTAAGAGGACTTATAGAAGAACGATATTTGTTATTTATGCTCAAACAAGCTCAAATCGATGAAAATACTACATATCATCACATATCAAACCAACAACTAAAAAAATTAGTTGACTGTTTTAAAGCCTTTACCTTTAAAGTGAACGGCACTTTACCAATTGATAAAGCCTTTGTAACTGGTGGTGGTGTAAGTTTAAAAGAAATTTGGCCAAAAACGATGATGTCAAAAATACAACCTGGTTTATTTTTATGTGGAGAAGTATTAGATATTCACGGTTATACAGGTGGCTATAATATTACTAGTGCATTAGTAACTGGCCATGTTGCTGGACATGAAGCAGCCATTTTTAAATAGAACAAAAGAACTTCCTTCAAACAAATTAGGATTTAAACGTTTGAAGGAAGTTCTTTTAAAATTTAATTTCTGATTACCGGTAAAGAGCGTATTTCAATCTTATTTAACATTTTTTCTTCGCTTTGATATTAATAGTAAGAATAATCCACTGATTAAAGACAATTGAGTTAATGGTACAACATCTTCTACTTTTTTAATACCTGTATTAGGTAATAAAGTATTTCCATTAAATTCTATTAATTTTAATTTAGAATTGACTCTAGGATTTTTATTTTTAGAAGCTTCTTTTTCTATTTTAGAAATTTTTTCAGTATTTTTCATTTTATTAAATTTAATATCGTTAAGTTTAGCTTCAGTTTCTTCAACAATTTGACTCAATTGAGTATCATGTGTAGCTTTATCAATTCTTAATAATGAACTTTTAACAATATTATCTACAAGTGTCTTTAACTTATTCTTTTCTTCATTAGAAATATTTTGTGAATTCTCTATTTTTTCTACTATATCCTTACCTTTACTTAAAATTACTTTTTTAGCGTTTAGTTTAGCTTTAGCTAAGGTATTTATTTGTGTAATTAACTTACTATATTTAATATCAATTGCTTTAACTTCTCTATTACTTTTCGCTTTTTTAATTTCTGCAAAAGCTTGATTTATTATTTGATCAATCTTATGTTTTGCACGCATTTTTTCTTCATAAGTTGCAGATTTATTTGAATCAATGATTTCTTTTTGCTTAGTTGCAATATCCATCAGATGTTTAAGTGCTTTATTTTTCGCAATAACTGTAGTTTGAACTTTATTTATATCCAATTTACCTTTACTTAAAGATGCATCAACTTCGCTGTTGTTTAAAGATTTATCAATATTTTCTTTCGCAATTTTAATTACTTCGTCTACCTTAGCTTTTGCCGCTACTTTTTCTTCATCTGTAGCATTAGGCGTTTGATCGATTTCTCCTTTTTTAACTTCGGCTGCTTTGTCAATTGCTTGTTTTGCTTGTGCTTTTTTCTCAACCGTTGGTTGCACATTGTTAATTGAATCTACACCGTTTGCTTTTGCTGTATCTACACCTGCGTTATTTGTTGCTTGGTCTATCGCGTTTTTAGCTGTAGTTACTGCTTCATCAACTTTCGCTTTGGCTGCTGCTTTTTCTTCATCTGTTGCATTTGGTGTTTGGTCTATTTCCGCTTTCTTAGCACGAGCTACTTCATCTATTGCGTTCTTTGCTTGTGCTTTTTTCTCAACCGTTGGTTGAACATGATTGATCGCGTCTACACCTGAAGATTTAGCAGTGTCTACGCCTGTGTTATTTGTCGCTTGATCTATCGCGTTTTTAGCAGTTGTCACTGCTTCATCGACTTTCGCTTTCGCTGTTGCTTTTTCTTCATCTGTAGCGTTTGGTGTTTGATCGATCTCTGCTTTCTTTGCTTGCGCTGCATTATCGATTGCTGTTTTCGCTTCGTCTTTCTTAACAACCGTTGGTTGAACATGATTGATTGCGTCTACACCTGAAGATTTAGCAGTGTCTACACCTGCGTTATTTGTCGCTTGGTCTATCGCGTTTTTAGCTGATGTCACTGCTTCATCAACTTTCGCTTTGGCTGTTGCTTTTTCTTCTTCTGTTGCGTTTGGTGTTTGATCGATTTCTGCTTTCTTTGCTTGCGCTGCATTATCGATTGCTGTTTTCGCTTCGTCTTTCTTAACAACCGTTGGTTGAACATGATTGATCGCGTCTGCACCTGAAGATTTAGCAGTGTCTACACCTGCATTATTTGTCGCTTGGTCTATCGCGTTTTTAGCAGTCGTCACTGCTTCATCAACTTTCGCTTTGGCTGCTGCCTTTTCTTCATCTGTCGCATTTGGTATTTGATCGAGTTCTGC
>NZ_JAFENV010000029.1:0-11459 GCF_016892225.1 Staphylococcus sp. GDY8P47P
ACTCCCTTAAATTTGGTTAAATCATTAAAAATTAGTGTTGATCATCATAATAAGAAACAGCATTCTAAGATTATGCGTTATATATAGTTGTAATATCCATATAATATTGTTATAAAAAGTATTGTACAATATTATAAATATTTAAAAAGAGGGGATATATTGTTTAGTAAATTTGTAAAAGGGATAGGCGTCATCATTACGATAGCGCTATTACATACGTCGATAAGTTACGCGAGTGAATCGCCAGTAACGATTGCCAATAAAGAAAAAAATAGTAGCATAAGTAAGAAATATCAGCCTAGTGGTGTCATGTTGACTACAGATCAAGGGCAAATTTTATATCATTACCAGGGAAATCAACATGTTGATCCGGCATCTATGTCTAAAATGATGACCTTATATTTAACATATGAAGCCATTGACAATGGAAGATTAAAGCTTAACGATAAAGTAAAAATTACCAATCATTATGCAACCCTGTCTAATTTACCAAATTTATCATCAGTATCATTGCAACAAGGTCAAGTATATACGATTGAAGCACTAATCAAACAAACAACATTAGCATCAAGCAATGCTGCTGCGATGATATTAGGTGAGAAGATTAGTGGTAATAATGATGCATTTACTAACAAAATGAATCAACAAGCTCAATCATTCCATATGACAAATACAAATTTTGTCAATCCTGCTGGCGCGCAGAATCGCTTGTTAGGTCAATACGCACCATCTAAATTTAAAAAACAAGAATATCCTAAAAGTACAGCGAAAGATATGAACATTTTAATGCAACAGCTTATTTCAAAGCATCCTGAAGTATTGCAAATATCTAAGTTGACACAAGATACACAACAAGGCAATACGTTTAAGAGTACAAATTTATCGTTAAAAGGCCAACCGCTTTATTTACCTGGTACAGATGGGTTAAAGACAGGTACAAGTAATAAAGGCTATAACATCGCATTAACCAATAAGCAAAATCACTTGCGTTTAAACGAAACGGTCATGAACGTTCAACCTTATGGCGATGAAAATGCAAAATATAATAGAAATCGAATAGGGAACAACATTATTAAACAATATCGCCAAAAATATGAATACAAGAAAGTATTAACTGAAGGTGACCATGAAATTGATGGCAAGAAATATCATGTTAAGAAAGATTTATATGATATCGTGCCAAAGGATAGCACTCAGTGGCATATAGCCATCAATAAAGATGGTAAAGCCTATGTTCATTATCATAGGGATTTCTTACCAGGTAGTGACTACCCACGCGTTGCTGCAGATAAAAAATGGAAATGGTTCTAAATGAACGAATCAAATGAAAAATGTCGCTAAGCTTTCAACTTGGCGACATTTTTCAAATTATGAAATACCTTTAATAAAGGGCGTTTTAGCTCAGTTTCTTCAAATGGATTTCTCTAGCACCACATATCATATTCACAATTTCATTCGTTACTTTATCGATGGATTGTTGCTGACCATGTTGAATCCAGTTCGTTATAACGCTTAAAATACCCCCAGTTAAAAACTCCGCATATATGGTTACATCTACATAAAATTGACCACTTTGTTTATCAAAGGCAATTTGCTTTTGAACCGCTTTGTAAATTTGTTCATAAAAAATAGTATAAACTTCGCCGTAGAAATTGAGAGTTATAACGCTACGGACCATGTCTTTATTATCGTGAATAAATGTTAAAACATCTTTCATCAATTTCTCGAAAAATTGTCTTGGATTATCAGGATTAATGTCTGGTAAATATAGCGCTCTAAAATGATCAATCAACGTGCCGACAACGTGATTTAACAAATCATATTTATCATTAAAATGACGATAAAACGTAGATCGTCGTACGTTGGCTTTGGTACATAAGTCCTGAACTGTAATCTGTTCAAATGATTTCGATTGCAATAGTTCAGAAAATGAAGTAATTAGCGCTTGATGTGTCTTTTGGACGCGTAAATCTTGTTTGTTCAACATCATCACTCCTCATATCGGACAGTTTAATTAAAATGTCGCTTATGTTACAAACCCACATAAGTGACGCACAATTCTTGGCCTTCCTCATTTTATAATACAGTCGAAGGGTAGATTAATTTCTTTAAGATTACTTATAGTTTACTACTTTTCAATTTAAAAATTAAAAACAATGAACATTTGGGAAGTGATATGTATGTACTATAGTAACGGGAATTATGAAGCATTTGCCCGTCCTAAAAAACCAGAAAATGTCGCGCATAAATCCGCTTATCTTATTGGTTCTGGATTAGCCTCGTTAGCTGCTGCATGTTTCTTGATTAGAGATGGACAAATGGATGGGTCAAAAATCCATGTTTTAGAAGAATTGTCTAAACCTGGTGGAAGTTTAGATGGCGATCAGCTTCCTTTAAAAGGCTATGTTGTTAGAGGCGGAAGAGAAATGGAAAATCATTTCGAATGTTTATGGGATTTATTTCGCTCCATCCCATCGCTTGAAATGGACAATGCTTCCGTATTAGATGAGTTTTATTGGTTAAATAAAGAAGATCCTAATTACTCACGTTGTCGTGTTATTGAGAAAAGGGGACATCAGTTACCTACTGATGGTGATTTTACTTTGACGCCACAAGCGATTAAAGAAATTATACATTTATGTTTAATGAAAGAAGAAGCATTAAATGATGTGACGATTACGGATGTCTTCTCAAATGATTTTATGCATTCGAATTTCTGGATTTATTGGAAAACAATGTTCGCATTTGAACCATGGCACTCCGCGATGGAGATGCGTCGATATTTAATGCGCTTTGTACATCATATTGGAGGATTAGCGGATTTCAGTGCCCTTAAATTCACTAAATATAATCAATATGAATCACTTGTTCTTCCTATGATTGCTTACTTAGAGTCCCACGGTGTGCAATTTCAATATGATGTCCAAGTCATGAATATTAAAGTAGATATCACAACAACAGAAAAGGTTGCTCGTGAAATACAACTTAAACGTTCAGGTAAAGATGAAGTTATTCCTCTAACGCCAAATGATTTAGTATTTGTTACGAATGGTAGTATTACTGAAAGTTCAACATATGGAGATAACAACACACCCGCACCCCCTACAAAAGATATCGGGGGTAGTTGGACATTGTGGCGTAATCTTGCCAAACAGAGCCCTGAGTTTGGTTGTCCCGAAAAGTTCTATCATCATTTACCGGACAAAAGTTGGTTTGTATCAGCAACTGCGACGACGAATAACAAGACAATTATTAATACTATCGAGCACATTTGTAAACGAGATCCTTTAGCCGGCAAGACAGTGACAGGTGGGATTGTTACTGTGAATGATTCTAAATGGCAATTGAATTTTACTGTAAATCGTCAGCAACAATTTAAAAGCCAACCCGACGATGAGGTGAGCGTTTGGATTTACGCGTTATATTCAAACGTGAATGGTGACTTTATCAATAAACCAATCACCGAGTGCAGTGGAAATGAAATCTGCCAAGAATGGTTATATCATATGGGCGTACCTATCAATCAAATTGAAGACCTCGCTAAAAATCAATGTAATACGATACCAGTCTATATGCCATATATCTGTTCTTATTTTATGCCTAGAGCTGTTGGAGACAGACCACTTGTTGTGCCTAAAAATGCTCGCAACATAGCCTTTATTGGTAATTTTGCAGAAACAGAAAGAGATACTGTCTTTACCACTGAATATTCGGTAAGAACTGCTATGGAAGCAGTCTACCAATTGTTGGGCATAGATAGAGGTGTCCCTGAAGTGGTTGCAACAGAATTTGACCTTCGCATATTGATGGATGCCTTATATGAACTCACCGACCGTAAAAATTTAATAGAACTCACCGAACATAACAAAATACAGCAACTCGCACTCAACACTTTCTTGAAGAAGATTAAAGGCACATATATCGAAGCATTGTTGCAACAACACAAGTTACTATAAGTGTAGATACAAATGCTTAATGGCAGAACTCAACCCCCACATGACGGTTACGTTTGTGGGGGTATTTATATTGTTATGTTAATTACTTATATATCGTTTTAAATGTTTAGCGGTTACGGAATTGTCGATATTGAAAATACCATCGGGTTCGCCCGCATAAAGTAATTGACCACCTTTATCTCCGGCATAGGGGCCAATATCAATTAACCAATCCGCCTGAGTCATCATCGTTAAATTATGTTCAATCAAGATAACTGTATTACCTTCGTCAATAAGATGATTAAAACAATCAATAAGGATTGGCAAATCATCTTCATGTAATCCAGTTGTTGGCTCATCAAAGATAAAGATTTTATCAGTCACGTCTTGAGTAAGGTAACGACTTAGTTTCACACGTTGAATTTCACCGCCTGAAAGTGTATCTAATGATTGTCCTAAAGTCATATAATTGAGTCCTGTATCCGCTAATGCTTGAAGCGGTCGCGTGATACTTGGACTATCACTAAATTTCTCAATGGCCTCATCCACAGTTAATGCTAAAATATCCGCAATAGAATAACCTTCTACTTTAGCTTCTAACACTTCTGGACGATATCTTGTTCCGCCACATAACTCGCATATTTGTGAAAAGTCTGGCATAAACGCAAGTTCAGTTTTTAAGACGCCTTTGCCATGACATTCTGGACATGCACCTTCTGAATTATAGCTAAACATACTTTTTTTAAGACCAGTGTGTTGGCTGAAGAAACTGCGCACATCGTCAAAGATACCTAGATAAGTGAGTAAATTAGAACGATTAGATGCATGAACAGGTTTCTGATCAATAAAGATAGCATTTGAGTTACGTTCAAATCCTGCAGAAATGAGTGAACTTTTACCTGAACCCGCAACACCTGTAACGACAGTCATCGCATGTTTAGGTAGTTCAGTTGAGACATTTTGTAAGTTATTACGACTAATATTTGAAATTTGAAGCATGTCTTTTGCCGTACGTGGTGTCGTTTTGAGTTGATGTTCACGATTTAATGCGCGACCAGTACTCGTGTCCGAAGCGAGTAGTGCGTTGTACGAGCCAGTAAATGTAATGTCACCGCCGTTTTTACCGGCTAAAGGACCTAAATCAATAATGTGGTCAGCCGTCTTAATCACATCTGGGTCATGTTCCACAACAAGCACCGTATTACCTTTATCTTTTAAGGAGTGAATGATGTCATTAATGCGTTGAATGTCTTCTGGATGTAGTCCAACACTTGGTTCGTCAATAATATATACAAGATCGCTAAGAGGACTATTTAAATGACGAATGAGTTTGATACGTTGTGATTCACCGCCAGATAGGGAAGTCGTTTCCCGTGCAAGTGTTAAATAGTTCAATCCGATATAACTTAACGCTTCTAGTTGTTTTTTGAGTGGCTCTATGATCACACGTGCTTTGTCGGGTTTTATTTTTCTTAAAAAGGCTAACGCCTCATCAATTTGTAGGTTTGTGAATTCTGCAATATTTAAACCATTAATTTTACAACTTAGCACAGTGTCATTAAGACGTTGACCATGGCAACTAGGACAGTCATGTTTCGATACGACACGATCGATGTCTTCTTTAAAACGTTTCTTTTCAAAATTATCATTGAGTAGAAATGAACGACGAAAACGATGGATTAATCCTTCAAATTTCGCAGTCCTTGGCCAATTTGAGGGCGGGTTCTTTAATTTGGTTGGTTCAGTATACAGGAAGGTATCCATTTCTTCTTTCGTGTAATCCTTTAGTTTCTTATCATTATCAAATAAACCTGTATATAAATAACGTTTCCCACGCCAACTGTCTGGTCTAAATGAAGGGAATTTAATTGCATCTTCATTTAGTGATTTATCATAATCAAGCAATTCATTTAAATCTATATCTTCAACGTAGCCTAAGCCCGAACATGTTTCGCACATTCCTTTAGGATTATTAAAAGAAAAGATATCAGAGTAACCTACAAAGGGTTCGCCAATACGTGACCATAGAAGACGAACGGACGCGTAAATATCAGAAATCGTACCTACAGTTGAACGAGAGTTACCGCCAAGACGTTTTTGATTGATAATCATAGCAACCGGAAGATGTTTAATTTGGTCAACATCAGGTTTCTCATATTGTGTGAGTTGATGTTGCACATAACTTGAATACGTTTCATTTAACAATCTTTCGGATTCTGCAGCTACAGTATTGAAGACGAGGGAAGACTTCCCTGAACCTGAACGACCTGTAAATACTGTTAATTTATGCTTTGGAATGGTTACATTTATATTTTTTAAGTTGTTTTGTTTAGCACCAACAATCTCTATGTTAGACATAATTTCACCTCTTAATGAGAAATGTATATTTTAAGATTCTAAAGGCTTAATTTTGACATCTAAATTAAAGTACTCTTTTAGTAAAGCTCGATAGTTGTCAGAAGTTACGTCGTACTTATCTTTATGATCTTGTTTACTTAGTGTGAGATGTTGTAATGACATCGTAGCACGACCAAATGACTGAGGTTGCGTAACAATCAGTTGTTGCACAAATATAGAATCTGGGTGTTCTGAATTATATTGAATCATATCCGCAAAATCTTCAACTTGTTTGGGTTGGAAACGCGCTTCGTAACGCGTGACCCATGTACCATTTTCAAGCTTTTGAATACAATAGGTACCGTCATGTTCTGAAATCGCACGAAATTCGCCTGTAATATCTGTCACAGGATGAGTAGGGTCGGTATTGGTAATAGGTAAAGCTTGTAAAGGTAAATCTCCAAAACCTACGTCTGCAACATAACTGACACCATCAATTGGGACTACAAGTGACATATGTGAACCTTCTGGACTACGATTGCCATTCGGCTGTTCGACTGTCGCAGACATGCGATATACGGTAAACCCTTTGGCTTCAAGGTAAGTCCCAAAGAAATGATTCATTTCGTAACAGAAACCGCCACGGTGTTGAATAATGAATTTATCATATAAATCATTAATTTCTACGGAGATAGGTATGCCATTTTGGACATTAATATTTTCAAAAGGAACCGTAAGCATGTATTGCTTAATATAATAATTGAGTGCTTCAAGTGTAGGTGATTGATGAAGTGAAGCATCTATGTGTAAATAGCGTTCGATATTTTGAATGTTCATTAGATGAGGACTCCTTTTTAAGTGCGTTTAGTCATCCATACCCTATAAAAAGTTGAATGACGCATATAAGCAATGAATAGAAAGTGGTTCTAAACACTTGAGTGCCACTAATGTAGCGTGCTTAGAACCACTTTGAGTTTAAATTAAAATTGTAAATAACTTAAAGGTTATAATTCTTGTTTATTGAAAATGGCTATTGAAAGGAAATAAGAAGCCACCAAGCAAATGATGCCAAGTAGTGCATATAATCCTATGAAAAGGATATCTGTAGGATTTGTTCCTAAATCAGAGAATGATCCTGAACGTACCAAAGCTGATATAATGACACCAAAGTAAGTAATAAAGAATAAAATAAGAACGATAACAGATGTTGAAATCATGATGACATTTGAATTTTCTGGACCGAATTTAAAGGTTAACGGGAACATGATAGCGTATGTGCCAGCACCACCTATACCAACTAAACCTGAAATAAGTGTTAACATCAAATTTTGGTGTATTGCTAATACTGCGATTAAGCCAATAATTAATCCAATGACGATGAGTATGCCGTAAAATGCGAAATAGCTTTTAATATAAGCGCTACGATGTGATGGCAATGTTGAGATATAGTACATCCATTTAGAATCTTTTTCGCGTTTCAAGTTATCTGTCACTGGTGACAATAAGAAAAGCATTGGTAAGAAACATGCCATTGCTGGATTTATAAAGGCGAATAAGACACTAGTTACAATGGCTACAATTAAATACGTGATAAGTGACTTTTTAGTTGCATAGAAACTACTTAAAATTAGACCTTTCATTATTTATCACCTCTCATAATTAATTTTGTTGCGTCATCAATAGTGTTAAGTGGGTGCGCATTTGTAACGCGTGACCAATCATTAATTAAGATTTGACGCTTACCGTGTCTCACTCTTGCTGCAATGATGATGTCTTGTGGAATGTCTACATCATTTTGTTCCTCAATTTCTACAATACCGTATTGTTTTAACAATGCTTCCTTATTTTCTTGAAGGACAACTTCACCATCACGCATAAACACTAATTGTGTAGCGAGATGCTCAATATCTTCAGAAATATGAGATGAAATGAGAATACCATTGCCTTCTGAAATATAGTCTTCCAACATTTCAATGACTTCTTCACGCCCTGATACGTCCATACCCGCAGTAGCCTCATCCAGAATGAGTAACTTTGTATCATGCGCTAAAGCCATAGCTAAGGCTGCTTTCATACGCATCCCTCTTGAGAATGTCTTAATTTGCGCGTTAGTTGGTAATTCGAAACGCTGAATGACTTCAAAGAAACGATCACTGTTCCACGTTTTGAAAATATTCGCAAAAACCTTATCCATATCTTTAATTTCGAGTTTATCAGGCACACGTAAGTCATCAAATACAACGCCAATATGCTCTTTGTATGCATAATCCTTATCTGAGACAACTTGATCAAAAAATGAAATATCTCCAGAATCTTTAAAACGGTTACCAACTAATGTATTAATCAATGTTGATTTACCTGAACCATTCTTACCAATTAAACCAAGCACTTCACCAGGGCGAAGTGTTAAAGAAATATCTTTCAAATGGAATTGCGATTTACTATATGACTTGTTGAGATGTTGCACTTGTAGTAGATGTTCCATAATAATCCTCTCTTTCTGTTGATTAGGTTTTGGATTTAATTTAATTAAAGATTAGTTACGTTTATCATAATATAGATTAATTAATAAATAACTAGGATTTGTAAAATTTACGTACTTTTAACATATAACCAAATGTGTTGTAAGCGAATAAAATGATTAAGATGCCAATGCCAACTGCTTGGTTAATACCTGTAACGATTGAAAAGATACCTAAGAAAATAGCGCCTACCATGATTAAGGAAATATTGACGTGATATACTTTAAACATTGATTCAAGTGTAATATGACGCTCACCTTCATCCATATTTTTTAAAATGCGTTCTGTATAATTGGCTTCGCCTTGTTTAGGCATACGCGTGTCAAATTTTCTATAAAAGAAACCAAGTATGGTTGACGGAATTAATGTCAATATAAATGGCACAATGACTAAAAATAAAATAGATGATGGGCCATTACCTAAGGCAATAATAAATATGTTTAATAAAGCGACTAATACTGTAATGTAATATAATGTGCCAGTTCTCATGAAAGTCAAATTAGCTTTTTGTTCATATTGATCTAGGTTGGCATCACTGGCATTTTCAGTTTTATGTTTGTATTTTAAAGATGTCTGAGAGGTTTTCCAAATCGCTAAGATAAGTCCAATATTAATTGATGAAGCGATAATGGTAACGATAATCGTGAAATTGTATGAAGCGAAATGTAAGATACCAAAGATGTTCCCATCACTTAGCATTCCTATTGAGGCTCCTATCATTCCACCAATAATACCTCCTATCAATAAATAGAGTAAATACCTGCCTACTTTCATAAATCTCCCTCCTCAAATATAAAGACATTTTCAACTGGTTCATTGAATATACGCGCAATTTTAACGGCTGTTAAAATGGACGGCATAAAATCATTACGTTCAATCAAAGAAACTGTTTGCCGAGAGATACCGGCTTGTTTAGCGAGTTGTGTTTGATTGAAGCCATCGCGAGCACGTAATTCTTTAAGACGATTTCGCAATATTCATCAACTCCTTGACTATTACGTTACATTATCTTTGTCATTTTGACAAGCATAGTAGTCAAAAAGACCTGTATTTTTGTCAAAATAGATATAAAAGTAGCCTTCGGGTTGTCTGAAGTTAGACATCCAGAAGGCTTGCTTTACCGTGATTTACAATTCGATAGAACCCATTGTTTTAGATCGTTAAGATGATATTTTGTGACGATGGTTTGATTGACTTNNATCGAAGATAAAGTGGAGATAAGTGTATGTTCAATTGTATTTAATGCATGACTAACTACGCACATTTCTGCTTTTTGGCCTTCCTTTTCACCTAAGAAGGGCTTCAATAATTGCTGACTAGAAAAGATCGCGTCTCGACCTTCTATTGCTAGAAAAACATCATAAAATGTGATTTGATTTAAAGGCTTATTTAAAGAAAAGCCGCCATGTTTGCCTGTAGAAGAATTAGCGAGATCTTCTTTAACAAGCGCTTTAATAATCTTCTTTAAATAAGAATCAGAAACATTTAAACGATCACTTAACGCGGTAGAGGTCATCACGCTATGTTTGGGTAGTAGGTTCAACATTAATAGAACATAGACAGCTTGCTCCCATCCTTTAGATAATTTCATAATAGTCCTCCAATGATAGACGTTTCTTTCATTATAAAATATAATATAAAATTTTTATATATTATGATTGAAAAATAGAAAGGGTGCATTATAATACTATTTAAAGACAACGAATATCTTAATTATCTTTAATCAATGACTAGGAGATGACATCTATGAATTTACATCAACGTTCTTACTTATATTTCTATATATGTATCATTTTGACGACCCTATGTATGGGCTCTTCTTTTCCAACTGGGAAGTACCTCATCTCAATTGAACACGTGCCACCTATGTTACTAGGCGGATGGCGTTTTACCATCGCGGGATTCATTATCTTATTGGTTATATTGTTGAAAAGGGGAGCCAAAAACTTAGTACCAACAATTGATCATAATAGTTACAAAGGCTTTATATTTGTCGCCACCATCGGATTATTACAAACGGCTGGAACAATGGGATTATTAAATATAGCAATGTCATTGGGTGTATCCTCTTCAATGTCAGCTGTTTTACTGTTTACCAATCCATTATGGTTAGCTGTTCTTGCGCATTTCATACTGAAAGAGCGGTTAACAATGATTAAAATGGTTGCACTCGTGATTGGTGTGATTGGGGTTACGATATGTCTAGGGTTAGATCGTACATTGTTAGGATGGGGATCATTTGTCGCATTACTTGGTTCGCTATGTTGGTCATGTAATACTGTTGTGACTAAACAATTTAAGTTTGATAAAGGTGCGTGGGTATTAACAGGATGGCAATTATTATTTGGCGGCATCATCATGTTCTTGATTAGCCAATTGTTAGGGGAACGTTATCACATTGAACAATTGAATGGTTGGGGATGGTTATGGTTTTGGTGGCTTGTGTTTCCAGCGTCTATTGGATCATTTGGATTATGNNNNACTATTTCGAGTAGTTTTTTATTTTTAGTGCCCTTATTTTCAACCATTTTCTCCATTATAGGATTAGGTGAACCTTTCACATTACACATTATGTTAGGCGGATTGTGTGTTGTAATCGCATTGATTGCGATTAATTATTCACCACATCGCTTAAGACATTAAGGTATTAAATGCTTGATAAATC
>NZ_JAFENV010000029.1:11471-19092 GCF_016892225.1 Staphylococcus sp. GDY8P47P
TGAGTTCCCAAAGTGGTTGTTTGGCTTTATCTTTTTTAGATTCAGACATCATATCACTCCTATGCTAATTAGATTAACATAGCGACATTTTGATTGAAAATGTTACATATATGGAAGGTTTTCGAAATACTACATACTTAAAATTATCTTAATATCAATACAATGAAAATATATGAAAACTTGCGAATACTGACTTAAGAAAATCAAAAAATCTGAATAAACCTCTTCACATGATACCTATTTTTTTGTAAGATAGCACTCGTATTATTTTTGAGCGCGATATAAAAGGAGGTAGCAATGATGAAAGGTAACAGAATGATGTTCTTTATATTCATGTTAGGTACATTTACAGTTGGCATGGCAGAGTATGTTGTAACGGGATTACTAACTCAAATCGCAAGTGATATGAAAGTGTCTATTTCAAGTGCAGGATTATTAATTAGTGTATATGCTGTGAGTGTTGCGTTAATTGGACCGTTTATGCGTATATTTACAATGAATGTGCGTGCCAAACGCTTATTACCGATTTTAGTGGCCATATTTATCGGAAGTAACGTGGTAGGTATGTTGGCACCCAATTTTCAAATATTACTGTTATCACGATTGTTGTCAGCGTCAATGCATGCACCCTTCTTTGGCGTATGTATGAGTGTCGCTGCAGCCGTTGCACCTCGTGGTAAACAACCACAAGCCATCGCATTAGTCCAAGCAGGTTTAACCATCGCGGTTATGATTGGTGTACCATTTGGTTCATTCTTAGGTGGATTTGCGAATTGGAGAGCTGTATTTGGCGTTATGATTGTTCTAGCGATTATTACAATGCTAGGTATGTTGAAATTTGTACCAGATGTATCACTTAGCACAGAATCTAATGTGAAGAATGAATTGAAAGTATTCAAAAATCCACATATTTTAATTGTGATGTCTATTATCGTCTTTGGTTATTCAGGTGTCTTCACAACGTATACCTTTATGGAGCCAATGATTCATAACTTCGCACCTTTTAAAATAGTAGGCTTAACAATTTGCCTATTTATGTTTGGTTTAGGTGGTGTGTTAGGGAACTTAATTACAGGGAATGTGCCAGAACCTAAATTGACGAAATATTTATTCTATACGTTTTTATTACTATTTTTAACCATCGTATTATTTGTCACTTTCGTGCATCATACGATTTTAGCAATTATAATTTGCTTCTTATTCGGATTTGGTACATTTGGTACGACACCCTTATTAAATAGTAAGATTATATTAAGTGCCAAAGAAGCACCACTACTTGCAAGCACATTAGCAGCATCTATCTTTAATGTTGCGAACTTCTTAGGCGCAATTATCGGGTCTATTTTATTATCAGTTGGTTTACCTTATTTAATGATTACCTTTGTGTCAGGTGGCATTATTATTCTAGGTATTTTAATTAATACAGTTAATTATTTCTATGAAAAGAAACATATCGAATTTGAAGCATAATGCTTTAGTCGAAGCAACACCTCTAAGGTCAGTTGGTCATCATACTGATATTAGAGGTGTTTCATTATGTTTAATCCGATTCGAATTTTAATGTGGGTTCATACATTTCGTGGTTGAAATGATGTTTAGAAAATTGACGCAAATCATTGATAAATGTATTGATATTACGATCTAATTTCTCTTTAGTTCTAACGATGATAATACGTTTATCGTCAGAAGTTGTTTCGTATTTATCGTCATAGATTCTTGCAGCTATAGAAAATTTAGAGATATAATTCTCCAAAGATTCATAGCAATTTAATAAATCACGAATAGGTTTATTGGATTCTTCTTCATGGTGACTCATAGTACCCAATAATTCTTGAATTTGATCGTCTAATTTTACAAAAAGTTCTTTAACGTCATCACACTTATCTAATGTTTGCGGCTTATTGATTAAAGCATTCGTTTCGCTTAAATGAATTTTACTTATTTTAGAAGCTTTGTAAGCAGTTAAATCGATCATACTCAAAATGTCATTTTTATAATCTTCACGTTTTTCTTCTTTTTCTTTAGTGATTTGATATTTAATGCCCCAAAATGTCCCAATTAGCGCAAAGATACCTCCAACAATCGCTGCTAAAAATTCGCTCATAAAGATGAACTCCCTTCTTGATGTGAATATTTACACATATATTGTACATTATTCGACAGGTATGAGAAGAAAAATTATTGCTTAACTTTAAAATTAACGACTTGCGGAATGTTAGACAAATCGTTATTGGTAATGAAATCAATCAAAAGTTGCGCGCCTTCTTCTTGAATGTCTTTGACAACAGGTGCGTTGGCGAACATGTTGTAATTGCCACCACCTACAGCACGATAGTTGTTGACACAAATGGTATAAGTTTTATCACTGATAAGTGGTTCATTGCCAACCTTAATATCAGTTACGCGTTGACCAATAGGTTCTCCTACATGAATGGTATAAGTGATACCGCCATACATGTCATAGTTAAAATGCTGTGGTTTTGGATATAAAAAAGCGTCATTAATGGATATTTCGTTTTCGTCATTAAGTGCGAAATAGCTTGCTGATTTTTCTAAAGCGTTTTTAATACCTGCACCAGTGAGTTTCAAAACTTGGAACGTGTTTGGAAATGGATAATTATTGATGATTTCTCGCATTGTAATACGTGTATTAAATCCGGCTGCTGAGTCGAAGAGTGCTGTGCTAGCAATATCAGCACCACTGTTCTCTAGTAACATAACGTTGATTAAATTAATGAGTGGATGAGGTTTCATTCTAGCCTTAAACTTGTCTTCTACTAACATAGGTTCTGGTAGGGTCGTAATTTCTGTATCTAGCCAGTCCTCTAATTGTGTTAATAGCTTAGCATCTTCGGGTAACAGACTAAATTTTGAGTCTCCCACTACAGGTAACAATTCGCTTTGCGTATCAATAATCTGATTATTGTCGCCAATCGTTAGTGTTACTTTACCTATTTGTGTTGCACGTGTACCAGGTTGAATAACGGCAGTGTCATACTTCACTGTTGCGATATCGCGGTGTTGATGACCTGTAATTAAGACATCGATACTTTTATGGAAACGACGTAGAATTTCAGACGCTTCATTTTCTCCAGTTAAATCTTCAGTCGGCACATCTGTATCTACATCACACTCGAATCCACCATGATATGACACGACAACGATGTCAGCTTTATTACGGACATTCGGTAATACTTGTGCGAGTGTTTCAACCGCACTTTTAAATGTTAAGCCTTCAATATGATGTGGTTGTTCCCAGTTCGGAATATATTGTGTAGTTAGACCAATCACGCCCACGATGAGGTCTCCCTTTTCAAAATAATGCACGCCTTCACCTGTAAAAGGTTGATGTTGTGAATTTAAAATATTCGCACATAACACTGGATAGTTAAGGGTTTGGAGTGTGTCGTTAAGGTATGTCAGGCCATAATTAAATTCATGGTTTCCAATTGTTCCGAAATCAAAGTTTAAACGATTGTATATAGTTGTTAATGGTTCGCTAGTCTGTAATTTAGACACTAAATAATTACAAAATGGTGCGCCTTGTAAGAAATCGCCATTATCAATTTTGAAATGAATATCGTCATGTTTGCTTGATGTTTCAATTAACTGATTCGCATATAACAACCCCATAGGTAACTGTTGATTTGCATGTGAAAAATCAGTAGGGAAAATATAGCCGTGAACATCACTCACGATATAAAGACCAAGTTGCGTCATATGTAACATCCTTTCATTAGAACAATAAAATAATAGTCATCATTATATGATATGCATGAGAGCACATCTTGAATAAATGTTATATAAAGAAATTATAGTAAAAAAAGGTTGGACAAATTAGATTTTAAAGAAAAAATTTAGAAATGATTTACAATAATTTAACGATATAAATACATTTTATATAAAATTCATGATAATTAAATATTAATTCAATTAAT
This sequence comes from Staphylococcus sp. GDY8P47P, assembly GCF_016892225.1. Taxonomy (NCBI): domain Bacteria; kingdom Bacillati; phylum Bacillota; class Bacilli; order Caryophanales; family Staphylococcaceae; genus Staphylococcus; species Staphylococcus sp. GDY8P47P. The sequence continues at coordinate 15,410 of NZ_JAFENV010000029.1, forward strand.
ATTGTGCTAATCTTATATTGTCATATAAATTGACAAATTACACGATTTTATACATATCGAACGGGGGCATTACAGTTATGAAGCAAATGAAGTATCTTTTAGTGCTTGCTTTAACAGTTATTATTTTTACGGCGGCGTGTGGAAATAATAGCTCATTAGACAGCAATAATAAAAGCGCTGACAGCGGATCAGATTCTAGTAAAGATGGTTACACACCTAAGGAATTAACGGTACAATTTGTGCCATCACAAAATGCGGACACACTTGAAGCAAAAGCAAAGCCACTTGAAAAATTGTTATCTAAAGAATTAGGAATTCCAGTAAAGGTATCTGTATCGACAAACTATAATACAATTGTTGAAGCGATGAAATCTAAAAAAGTGGATGTTGGATTCCTTCCACCAACAGCGTACACGTTAGCACATGATCAAAAAGCAGCAGACTTGTTGTTAAAAGCACAACGTTATGGCGTTAATGAAGATGGTTCTAATTCGAAAAAATTAGTAGATGACTATAAATCAGAAATATTAGTTAAAAAAGATTCTGGTATCAATAGCTTAAAAGACTTAAAAGGCAAAAAGATTGCATTACAAGATGTAACTTCTACAGCAGGATACACATTCCCTATCTCAACACTTAAAGAAGATGCGGGTATTGATGCAACGAAAGATATGAAGATTGTTAATGTGAAAGGACACGACCAAGCAGTCATTTCATTACTTAACGGTGATGTTGATGCGGCAGCTGTATTCCAAGACGCACGTACAATCGTTAAAAAGGACCAACCAAATGTATTTAAAGATACTAAGATTATTAAATTAACAGAACCTATTCCAAATGACACGATTTCAGTACGTCCGGATATGGATAAAAAATTCCAAGATAAACTTAAAAAAGCATTTAAAGATATCTCTAAAACAAAAGAAGGTCACAAAATTATCAGTGAAGTATATTCTCACGAAGGATATACAGACGCGAAAGATTCAGACTTTGATATTGTAAGAAAATATGAAAAACAAGTTCAAGATATGAAATAAGCGTAGAATAATATTATTAGAAGTTATAATACGATTAAAAAGTATTTAAATTTAGTCTAATAAACATTGTAGATAAACAAGGGACAAATAAAAGCTAGCCTATATGTAGGTTTAGCTTTTATTTGCAAAAATAAAGGGTGCTATTTAAATGAGTCAAATTGAATTTAAAGATGTCAATAAAGTATATCCCAATGGTCATGTAGGATTAAAAGATATCAATTTGAATATTGAAAAGGGAGATTTTGCAGTTATTGTTGGCTTATCGGGTGCAGGTAAATCAACGCTATTACGATCCGTCAATCGACTGCATGATATTACATCTGGAGATATTCTTATTGAAGGTAAATCGATTACTAAAGCGAAAGGTAAATCGCTATTAATGATGCGTCGTAATATTGGCATGATTTTCCAGCACTTTAATCTTGTGAAACGATCATCTGTATTGCGTAATGTATTAAGTGGCCGTGTTGGTTATCATCCAACTTGGAAGATGGTGTTAGGTCTTTTCCCAAAAGAAGATAAAGTGAAGGCAATGGATGCGCTAGAGCGCGTAAATATTCTAGATAAATATGATCAGCGTTCTGATGAATTGTCTGGTGGTCAGCAACAACGTATTTCAATTGCACGTGCATTAGCACAAGAACCTGCAATTATCTTAGCGGATGAACCTGTTGCGTCATTGGATCCTCTGACAACAAAGCAAGTCATGGACGATTTAAAGAAAATTAATGAAGAATTAGGAATTACAATTCTAATTAACTTACACTTTGTAGATTTAGCGCTTGAATATGGTACGCGTATCATAGGTCTTCGTGCAGGAGAACTTGTATATGATGGACCTGTTGAAGAAGCAACAGAAGCAGTCTTTAATGATATTTATGGTCGTAAGCTTAAAGATGACGAGAAGCTAGGGGTGGATTAAAATGACAACGCCTACTACACATAAATATGATCAATATTTAAAGAAAAAAATGTCACTTAAAACAAGTTTTACAGTGCTTATCGTTGTTGCTTTAGTTGTATGGAGTTTCTTATACACGGGCTTTAGCTTTGCCGATTTAATGGTAGGGTTACCACAAATCGGTTCATTCTTTGGACAAATGGTGCCACCAGACTGGGCATATATACATACAATATTGAAACCGATGTTAGACACCATTCGAATGGCTATTGTTGGGACTTTTTTAGGTGCGATTGTGTCTATACCAATTGCGCTAATTTGTGCGAGCAATATCATTAAAACAAAATGGGTTTCGATTCCCGCACGTTTTATCCTAAATATTGTGCGTACGATACCTGATTTATTATTAGCTGCTATCTTTGTAGCTGTCTTCGGCATTGGTCAAATCCCAGGTGTGTTAGCACTATTTATCTTAACAATTTGTGTTATTGCAAAATTATTATATGAATCACTAGAAACCATCGATCCAGGACCGATGGAAGCTATGACGGCAGTCGGCGCAAATAAGATAAAGTGGATTGTCTTTGGCGTTGTGCCACAAATCATGTCTACTTTCTTCTCATATGTGTTATTCGCATTTGAAATTAATATTCGCGCTTCAGCTGTACTTGGCCTTGTGGGTGCTGGTGGTATCGGATTGTTTTACGATTCAACACTAGGCTTATTCCAATATCCTAAAACTGCGATGATTATCCTGTTTACACTTGTTATTGTTGTAATTATTGACTATGCAAGTTCGAAAGTGAGGGAACAACTCGCATGACACAAAGTACAAACAAGCTAGAACAAAAGTATCCCGTTAAATCAAAACAACAAAAACAAAAATTAATTAAAAATTGGATTATAGCTATTGTTGTTTTAGGAATTATAGCGTGGGGCTTTGTAGGGATGCCCGCCTTAGAATTAAAATCAAAATCTATCGAAATTTTAAAATCTATCTTTAACGGCTTATTCCATCCAGATTGGGACTATGTGTATATTCCTGCAGGTGAGGATTTATTACGTGGATTACTTGAAACATTTGCAATTGCGGTAATAGGTACATTTATTGCTGCGGTCATATGTATTCCATTTGCTTTTCTAGGTGCACGAAATTTCATCAAAGTTCGCCCGGTAACAGGCATGACTAAATTTATATTAAGTGTGATTCGTGTATTTCCAGAAATCGTTATGGCGCTCATTTTCATTAAAGCGGTTGGTCCAGGCTCATTTTCAGGTGTATTAGCGTTAGTTATTCATTCAGTAGGGATGCTCGGAAAGTTATTCGTCGAAGATATTGAAAGATTAGATTTTACTTCAGTAGAAGCACTAAAAGCGAGTGGTGCGAATAAGACCAAGACACTTATTTTTGCAGTCATACCACAAATATTACCGTCATTTTTATCGCTCGTATTATATCGCTTTGAATTGAATTTACGTTCTGCATCCATTTTAGGTTTGATTGGCGCGGGCGGTATCGGTACACCGCTCATTTTCGCCCTTCAAACACGTTCTTGGGATCGCGTAGGTATTATTTTAATCGGCTTAGTGATTATGGTAGCTATTGTCGATTTGATTTCAGGCGCAATACGTAAACGAATTGTTTAGATTTGATAGGGAGTGGGACAGAATTCTTTTAAATTCGTCGTAACCCCAACATGCTTAGCTTGTAAAATCACTTTCGTGATTTTTGGTTTTTGGGCCCC
>NZ_JAFENV010000003.1:0-3109 GCF_016892225.1 Staphylococcus sp. GDY8P47P
TGAGAAGAACCCTTAACTAAACTTGCAGACGAATGTCGGCATAGCGTGAGCTATTAAGCCGACCATTCGACAAGTTTTGGGATTGTTAAGGGTTCCGAGGCTCAACGTCAATAAAGCAATTGGAATAAAGCAATTATTTTTTATTCGATAATTGTTATATATAAATTATCGAGTTAGTTCTTTGATTATTGATTACTATAGGATTGAAAGGTGATGGATATGATATTAAAAAATTTAAATAATTCTATAGATTATATAGATCAGAATTTAACAAACGATTTAAATTTATATGATATAGCGAATTTTGTTGGTTTACCTGAGCAGCATTATAGAAATTTGTTTATATTTCTTACTGGTATCGGTTTATCTGAGTATATAAAAAAAAGAAAATTGTATTTTGCTAATAAAGATTTATTAAATAAAGAATCAGTAACGAGTGTAGCTATAAAATATGGATATTCAATTGATGGTTTTACAAAGTCTTTTAGAGATTGGAGTGGGTATTTACCATCTCAAATATATGAAAAACAAGTTTTAATTTCATATCCGAAACTTTCATTTGCTATTAATGTTAAAGGAGGAATAGGCATGAAAACTAGAATTGTAGATTTGCCAAAAATTAATATAGTAGGCGTAAAAAAACGTGTTCGTATGCAATACGAGGGTGTTAACAATGAAATTGAAGAACTAGCAAATAGTATTACTAATATACAAAAAGAAGAAATGAATAATTTACAAAACATTGAACCTAAAGAAATTGTAAATGTTTCATATGATGCTGATGAGAATTTTATTAAAGAAGAGGGTTATTTAACTCATATGATTGGTGTTATAACAACAGAAAACAATATAAGCGATCAACTTGATGTTATAAATATTGATGAAAGTAAATGGATAGTCTTTGAAAATGAAGGTAAATTTCCAAAAGTTTTACAAGACACATATGCTAAAATTTATTCTGAATGGTTGCCAGAAACAGAATATAAATTAGCTAATGTACCAATGTTTTCTTTTACTAAATTTAATGATTCAGATAGAGATAATGCTTATAGTGAAATTTGGGTCGCAGTTAATAATTGATTTTAGATATTTAAGGTTTTAGAAACGAGTTGAAAACGAGTTTCTTCTTGTCTTGATACTATATAGAAATAACGTTCTTTTTTAAAATATGTATTAATCATTGATATGACAGGGTTTTTCTTTGTTTTTGAGCGTGAAAGAAAAAATTGACATAAAAAAGCTCCAGTAATATGATTAAGTTACGACGCTTAAATCAATACTGGAGGTCTTTTTATATGCAATATAATACTACTAGATGTATAGACGAAAATCAAGATAATAAAACATTAAAAGATATGACGAAAAGTGGGAAACAACGCCCGTGGAGAGAAAAGAAAATAGACAATGTAAGTTATGCAGATATACTGGAAATCTTAAAAATTAAAAAGGCTTTTAACGTAAAACAATGTGGTAACGTCTTAGAGTTCAAGCCAACTGATGAAGGTTATTTGAAATTACATAAGACATGGTTTTGTAAGTCAAAATTATGCCCAGTTTGTAATTGGAGGCGTGCTATGAAAAATAGTTATCAAGCTCAAAAAGTGATTGAAGAAGTGGTTAAAGAAAAGCCAACTGCACGTTGGTTGTTTCTTACGTTATCGACAAAAAATGCGATAGATGGTGAAACTTTAGAACAAAGTTTAAAACATTTAACTGAATCATTTAGAAGATTGTTTAAATATAAAAAAATTAGTAAAAATTTAATTGGCTTTATGCGTTCGACAGAAGTTACGGTTAATAAAAATGACGGTAGTTATAATCAACATATGCACGTTTTGTTATGTGTTGAAAATGCGTATTTTAGAAAAAAAGAAAATTATATTACGCAGACCGAATGGGTCGATTTATGGCAAAAAGCATTACAAGTTGGTTATCGACCAGTCGCAAATATTAAAGCGATCAAACCAAATCAAAAAGGGGATAAAGATATTCAAGCAGCTATCAAAGAAACTTCAAAATACTCGGTTAAATCATCAGATTATTTAACTGGAGATAGCAAAAAAGATTCCGAGATTGTTGATGATTTGGAAAAAGGTTTATATCGAAAACGCATGTTGAGTTATGGTGGATTGCTTAAACAAAAACATAAAATTTTAAATTTAGACGATGCCGAAGACGGTAATTTAATTAATACAAGCGACGAAGATAAAACAACAGACGAAGAAGAAAAAGCACATTCAATTACGGCAATTTGGAATTTTGAAAAGCAAAATTATTATTTAAAAGATTTGAAAAGTTAGCTTAAAAGCTAGCGTTTTTTTATGCTTTTTTTGCCTTTGCGGGAACTATAGCGTTCAACCGGCATGGTTGGCCATTTTTACTATGCAAATTTTAATTTGCATGTAACTGGGCAGTGTCTTAAAAAATCGACACTGGATTTGCTTAAATTTTTGTTTGTGAAATTAAGATATATTTATTTGGCTCATATTTGCGTTTTAAGAGCTTATATAAGTTTTTAGGTATAAAACTATATAAAATACCCCTAATTCTTCAAAATACCCCCTTAAAATTCAAAATAAAGGTATTTAAAAATTAATAAAATAAAAAAGCTACTAGCCAAAAACTAGTAGCTTTAGTCTTGATGTAGTAATAATTTTTATATCTACGCTACAACGTCGATTCTAATTCGTGCAGTATTAATTTTTATATCTGCGCCACAACGCCGATTCCTTAAAATGAAAATAAAAAATCGACGAAGGTCGATTATGGTTTTGTACGCGTTCTTTTTAGAACGCATAAGTGCGCCCTTACGGGATTTAACTAGATTATAACGACGAAAAATTGACCTGTAAAGCGATAACTATTGTGATAAGTTTGATTAAAAAGGAGATAGAAAATGCTTATATTTTTATTTATTTTGTTTTGTGGTCTTTTAGGTTATTTTTTGATTAATCGTTCTAGAAAAAAATAGAGCACGCATTTATGCCGAGAAAATTTATTGATGTTGAGAAGAACCCTTAACTAAACTTGCAGACGAATGTCGGCATAGCGTGAGCTATTAAGCCGACCATTCGACAAGTTTTGGGATTGTTAAGGGTTCCGAGGCTCA
>NZ_JAFENV010000030.1:0-39786 GCF_016892225.1 Staphylococcus sp. GDY8P47P
AAAATTTATGATGTTTGATTAACTCATAATACTAAATAGTGTTTGTAACATTTAAGTTACTGTTTTTGGAATTAACGTTGACATATTGTCATTCAGTTTTCAATGTTCATTTAATTATTATAAATGGTGGAGACTAGCGGGATCGAACCGCTGACCTCCTGCGTGCAAAGCAGGCGCTCTCCCAGCTGAGCTAAGCCCCCATATTATTTAAGAAGTCGGGAAGACAGGATTCGAACCTGCGACCCCTTGGTCCCAAACCAAGTGCTCTACCAAGCTGAGCTACTTCCCGTATGTAATTAAATAATAAATAAAATTTAAATGGCGCGCCCGATAGGAGTCGAACCCATAACCTCTTGATCCGTAGTCAAACGCTCTATCCAGTTGAGCTACGGGCGCTATATTTAAGATGGTGCCGAGGACCGGAATCGAACCGGTACGGTGATCTCTCACCGCAGGATTTTAAGTCCTGTGCGTCTGCCAGTTCCGCCACCCCGGCAATATAATGGAGCGGAAGACGGGATTCGAACCCGCGACCCCCACCTTGGCAAGGTGGTGTTCTACCACTGAACTACTTCCGCATGTGGCTATTAAAATAATCGTATGAGCCATAGAGGATTCGAACCTCTGACCCTCTGATTAAAAGTCAGATGCTCTACCAACTGAGCTAATGGCTCAAAGATGGTGCCGGCCAGAGGACTTGAACCCCCAACCTACTGATTACAAGTCAGTTGCTCTACCAATTGAGCTAGGCCGGCAAATTAATTAAGAATGGTGGAGAATGACGGGTTCGAACCGCCGACCCTCTGCTTGTAAGGCAGATGCTCTCCCAGCTGAGCTAATTCTCCAACGTGTAAGCCTCGCAACGTCCTACTCTAGCGGAACGTAAATCCAACTACCATCGGCGCTAAGGAGCTTAACTTCTGTGTTCGGCATGGGAACAGGTGTGACCTCCTTGCCATTGTCACCAGACAATAACTTACTCAATTAATTATAATGTCAATTATTTTAATTTTCAACAGTTAATTTTACACTTTGTTAAAGTTATCTTTACAAGTCTTTTACAAAATTAACTTTCGTTTTTGACGACTTTTATATCTTACAACATTCAAAAGGTAAAGTCAACAGTTTTTCAAAACTTTTTTAATTTAATAAGTTTATCATTTGTTGCTTCGACTTCTTTTGAACACTTTTACTATGTTAGCACATCACAAGTACAATGACCATACCTTTTTTAAACTATTTTATTATAATTTCTCCACTCTTTTTTACTTTTGTAACATCTTTTCTTAAATAATATCTAAGTCACTTTAAGTCATCTAATATTCAATGCCTATATACTTAGCTATTCTATCTATTTAACTCATTTTCGTTTCATTCAGCATATATATAATAAAAAAATGACTGGGACAAATTGAAATGTCTCAGTCAAATATATCATCTTGATAGCAGCTGACTGATTTAAAAGTGGCTCATCTCAGACTTTTTCAAGCCTAGTCATCCTTGTCGACGGGCACTGTCTAAGAAAATATCATAAAAATTGCTACAAACAAAACAAGATTGGAGCCGGACAACGAAATAAATTTTGGAAAATATTATTTCTGTCCTACTCCCATCTCAAATATTAAATACGATCTATTTCTGTCTCATGTAAGGGAATAATAATACGTCTCTAATAGATGGAGAGTCAGTTAATAACATAACTAAGCGATCGATTCCGATACCTAATCCACCTGTTGGAGGCATACCGTACTCTAATGCTTCAATGTAGTCTTCATCCATTTCATGTGCTTCATCATTTCCTTGCGCTTTTTCAACTAATTGCGCTTCGAAACGTTCACGTTGATCAATTGGATCATTTAATTCAGTAAATGCATTAGCGTGTTCTCTACCTACGATGAATAGTTCGAAACGATCCGTGAATCTAGGATCTTCTGGGTTTTTCTTCGCTAATGGAGAAATTTCAATTGGATGTCCATAAATAAATGTTGGTTGAATTAATGTTTCTTCAACTTTTTGTTCAAAAAATTCATTTAAAATATGGCCATACTTCATATTATCTGTAATTTCAATACCATGTTCTTTCGCTGCTGCGATAGCTTCTTCATCAGTTTTAATTTGATAGAAGTCTACACCTGTTGCTTCTTTTACAGCATCAACAATATGAAGACGTGTCCAAGCAGACTCTAAATCAATTTCTTCTCCGTTATATTGAACTTTTGCAGAACCAAGGACTTCTTGAGCAATATGTCTAACCATAGACTCTGTTAAGTCCATAATATCATGGTAATCAGCATAAGCTTCGTATAATTCAATCATAGTGAATTCTGGGTTATGACGTGTTGATACACCTTCATTACGGAATACACGTCCTATTTCATATACTTTCTCAAGTCCACCAACGATTAAACGTTTCAAGTGCAATTCGATTGCAATACGCATATATAGTGTTGCGTCTAATGCATTATGGTGTGTAACAAATGGACGTGCAGCTGCCCCACCTGCGATTTGATGCATCATTGGTGTTTCAACTTCTAAGAAACCTTGTTTATTTAAGTAGTTACGCATTTCTTGAATGATTTTACTGCGATTAATAAATGTTTGAGTACTATCTTGGTTAGTGATCAAATCTAAATAACGTTGACGGTAACGTTGTTCGATATCTTGTAAACCATGGAATTTATCAGGTAAAGGTCTTAGCGCTTTAGATAATAAAGTGAATGTTTTAGCTTTTACTGATAGCTCGCCTGTATTCGTTTTGAACATGACACCTTCAATGCCAACGATATCACCTAAGTCTGCACCTTTCCATAAATTATCGAAATCTTCTTCGCCAATTTGGTCTTTACGCACATAAATTTGAATTTGGCCAGTTAAATCTTGAACATGTGCGAAACCAGCTTTACCTTTACCACGTTTAGTCATTAAACGACCTGCAATTGACACATGACTTTCGTCTTCTTTTTCATGTAATGCTTCTTTAGAGAACTCATCCCATTGTGCTTTTAATTCGCTAGCAGTAGCTGAACGTTCAAAACGTTTCCCAAAAGGATCGATTCCTAAATCAATTAATTCTTGTAGTTTTTGACGACGGACCTGCATTTGGTCATTCATTTCTTCTGACATAACTTTCTCTCCTTTAAACTTCTTTTTTATGATAAATGTTCCATGGATCATTTTTAAAATGCTTATAAGAAATCTTATAGCCTATTTAGTGATATTTCTTTACGCTTTTTATGGAAATTCGTTACCTTTATCACTTTAAAATTATGATATTCTTTATATTCGCATTTCAAATGGTGCGCTTCGTGTTGAGAAATACTTGATAAAATGTCTTCTCAGATTAGTCTACTATAGCAAAGCTGCAATATAGCCTAAGGATACTATACTTACCCAAAGCTTAGTACTTAACCTTTATATTTCTTAACAGTATCATCTGGTTTAACTAAATCAGAGATACGTGCATTTGAACGAGGTTCTATTTGAGTAGATGCAATATCATTCAATGGTATTAATACAAAAGCACGTTCACCCATACGCGGATGAGGCACTTCAAGGTCATCTTCTTCTATTACTTTATCTCCATATAATAAAATATCGACATCTAATGTTCTTGGACCCCAACGTATGTCTCTAACGCGATGCAATCGCTGTTCAGTTTCCAAGCAATGTTTAAGTAGTACTTTGGGCTGTAATTCTGTTTCAATTTCTAAACACAAATTTAAAAAATTGGGTTGCTCTGTATAGCCTACTGGTGCAGTCTCATATATTGGAGAAATTTGAGTTACAGTAACACCGTCTATACTATCAATGATTTTAATAGCTTCTTGTAATTGCTGTTCCCTATCACCAATATTGCTTCCTAAGCCTAAATACGCTTGTACCATTTAACGATTCTCCCTCACTATTTCTATACCTACACCGTCATAATGACCTGGGATAGGTGGATTTTCTTTAGTGATTCTGACTTTCGTTTCCATTACACGATTATAGTGTGAATTTATACGTTTTGCAATACGTTCAGCTAGATGTTCGATTAAATTACATGGTGGACCTTCAACGATTTCTTTCACATCTTCAAACACTTCACCATAATGTACAGTATCAACCACTTTATCAGATTGACCCGCTTCAGCTAAGTCTACTTTCAAAGTAACATCTACTACAAAGATTTGACCTATCTCATTTTCAGCAGGTAATGCGCCGTGATAGGCGTAAAATCTCATACCATTAAGAAAGATTGTGTCGTTCATCGTCATTCTCCTTTAAGAAATCCATACTTTGGCCTAATCGAGCGTTTAATTGAACATTATGTACACGCACGGCTTTGACGCCTTTCATTATACCATAAGCTGTTGTTGCAGCTGTGGCCTCATCACGTTCTAGTGCCTTCGTTTCGGTACCAATCATTTCTTTGATGAAACGTTTACGACTCGTTGCCAATAAAACAGGATACTCTGTTGCAACCAGTTCATCTAAACGTGACATTACTTCATTTTCTTCTTCACGCGTTTTCGCAAATCCAATTCCTGGATCTAGCCATATTTTGTGCTTAGGGATACCTGCCATTTCAGCTTTGTTCGCTTGCGTAATAAGTGATAACAACATCTCTTCGACAACTGGTTGATCACGATGTCCATCACCATTGTGCATTAATACAATTTCAGCATCATAAGCAGCTACAACATCAAGTATTTTAGGGTCGTATAAGCCTGCCCATTGGTCATTAATCATTGTAGCCCCTAATTTTAAACATGCTTCTGCTACTTCACTGCGATATGTATCAATCGAAAGTTGAACATTTAATTTTATAAGTTCTTCCACTACAGGAACGACACGCTCAATCTCTTCTTCTGTTGAAATTTCTGTAAAACCTGGTCGTGTAGATATACCTCCAACGTCTATAATATCCACGCCCTCTTCTACCATCTCTTTTGCACGTGCAACTGCTTTATCTACCGAATTGTACTTACCACCATCAGAGAATGAATCCGGTGTTACATTTAATATGCCCATAATTTTTGTTTTAGTCATTCTTGTCACGTCACCCTTCGTCCTTTTGAAAATGATTTGTAGCACAATAACTACGTTGACTTAATATTCACATACTAATGATACACTCATTTACCAAACATTTCAGTGTTTATAATCGACATCCAAACATCTATAGCTTTCATTGAATTTAATTGGGGTGTTTTTTTAGAAAAAAGAACGGGAGTAGGACAGAATTCATTTAAATTCGTTGCCCCACCCCCGTAAGGATGACTATAACTGAGAGAAGCTTAACTTAAGCACATCTTAGTTCTGTCAGCTACTGCGAATTTGCAAAGTAGCATCATTATATTATTTATATCTCAGACTGCTAAAAATCTTAACTATTGATTAATCATCAAATGAATATAAAGGTGTAGATAAGTAACGTTCACCATTACTTGGTAATACTGTTACAACTGTTTTACCTTTACCTAATTCTTTTGCTTTTTGGATTGCAGCATGGATCGCAGCACCTGAAGAAATACCTGCTAAGATACCTTCTTCTTTAGCAACACGACGTGATGTTTCCATAGCTGTATCATTGTCAACTTTGATAATACTATCGTAAATATTTGTATCTAAAGTATCTGGTACAAATCCTGCACCTAAACCTTGCAATTTGTGTGGTCCAGGTTCACCACCACTTAATACTGGTGATGCTTCAGGTTCGATAGCAACGATTTCAACGTTAGGGTATTTTTCTTTTAAGACTTTACCTACACCAGATAAAGTACCACCTGTACCTACACCTGCTAAGAAAGCATCAATTTGTTTACCTTCAAATTGCTCAACTAATTCTGGGCCAGTCGTTAAAGCATGGATTTCAGGGTTTGCTGGGTTTTCGAATTGTTGTGGTTCGAAGTAACCATGTTCTTCTTTTAATTCTTTTGCTTTTTTGATAGCGCCTTTCATAGCTTCTGAACCTGGTGTTAAGACTAATTTTGCACCATAAGCTTTTAATAAGTTACGACGTTCAGAACTCATTGTTTCAGGCATTGTAAATACTGCTTTATAACCTTTAGCTGCACATACGAAAGCTAAACCGATACCAGTGTTACCACTTGTTGGTTCTACGATTGTATCACCTGGTTTAATTTTGCCTTCTTTTTCAGCTTTTTCAATCATAGCTAATGCGATACGGTCTTTTACTGAACCACCTGGATTTTGGTATTCTAATTTTACGTATACATCTGCTGCATCTTCATCTACAACGTTTCTTAATTTTACTACCGGTGTATTGCCAATAATTTGAGTAATGTTATCTACTGGTTTTTGTGCCATTGAAAAAACGCTCCTTTTACTTTCATATTTAAAACTTAGTTTTTTTATCGGATATAATTATATTCTATCAGAATTTTCTAAAAAGACAAAGATAATTCTCTCATATTTAGACTTGAAGTTACATTTTACTTCCACATTCATTTATCTTCCCTGTAAAAAAGGCAATAAACACGTGATGGTTTATCGCCTTGAATTCTCTTTTCAGTTATACAATTATGCCTGCATTGAAGCTAATAATTCTTCTAGTTCTGATTCAGAATAACTGTATTTGTTACCACAGAAGTGACAAACTGCTTCAGCACCATGATCTTCTTTAATCATATCTTGAACTTCAGCTTCACCTAAACCTTTAATCGCATTTAGAAACTTCTCATGGCTGCAATTACATTCAAACTGTGCAGGCATAGTCTCTAAAATTTGAACATTGTCTTCTCCAAGTATCTCATTTAAAATACCTTCTGGCGTCAAGCCTTGTTCAATTAGTTTAGATACAGGTTGCATATTACTAATAGCATTTTCTAATTTAGTAACTGTTTCATCTTGCGCGCCAGGCATCACTTGAATAATGAATCCTCCAGCGGCTTTGATAGAATTGTCTGGATTTACTAACACCCCTAATCCTACTGAAGAAGGTGTTTGTTCACTTGTCGCAAAATAGTATGTGAAATCTTCTCCCAATTCACCTGATACAATTGGGCTTGCACCAGAGAAATAATCTTTCATACCAACGTCTTTGACTACTTGAATTGAACCGTCTGTGCCTACTGCTCTTCTTACATCTAATTTACCTTGTCCATTTAAAGGGAAATGTGTTTGTGGTTTATCAACATAAGCACGTACATTTCCTTCAGCATCTGCATCTGCAATGATTCTGCCAATAGGACCTTTACCATCAACTGTTACAGTTAATTTTTGATCGCCTTTCAACATCGAACCCATTAATAAAGTTGCAGTCATTGTTCTGCCCATTGCAGCTGATGCTGTCGGCCAAGTATAGTGACGTGTTTGCGCCTCTTGTACTGATTCAGTTGTGAGTGCAGCATATGCACGTATTTCTCCATCAAACGCTAATGATTTAACGATATAATCATGTGTCATCTTTGTATACTCCTTTAATACATCTATTTTTATATTGCTAATATTTATACTTGAATCATTCATTTACTTCTAATATTTTCCTTTAAGGATACTTATTCTACACTTGTTCAATAAGAATATGAAGTAACTTGCTTTCAACATTATTATTGTTATTTTAACTATACTTTCATATTAAAAAAATCTCCTTCGACTAAGGCGTAATGCCCTACTCAAAGGAGATAACAATCCAGCTAAACCTTATCGATTGTTAGGGTTGTTTGGATCATTCGGATTATATGGTTTGTCAATATTAGGAGATTGCTCATAACCTGTTTCGTCTTCATCACTTGAATGGCCACGATGTTTATCCGTATCTCCGTTTGAACCGTCACGTAGTTGATCATGTCCTGCATGATTATCTCTACCATCTCTTTGACGATGTCTACGTTCACGATTAATATCGTTATCCTCTTTACGATCTTCTCGCATATCTTCTTTTCCTTCTTCTAGTTGTTCTTCGCGAATATCATCGTAAGATTTACCATATTTACCTTCGCTAAAGTCAGAATCTTCATCTTTAACAACACGCGCAGCATCGTAATCTACTTCTGGTAATACACCATCATAGAATAATGAACGGATTTGTTCTGCTACTAATGTTTCTTCTGTTAACAATGTTTTAGCGATAAGTTTAAGTTCTTTTTCATGTTCTAATAAGATTTGTTTACAACGTTCATATTGTTCTTTAATAATACGTTGAACTTCTTTATCAATTTCATAAGCGATTTGACCAGAATAATTAGGTTCACCTTGCATATCTTTGCCTAAGAAGACTTGTCCACCACCGCTAGATGAGAATTGTAACGGTCCAAGTTTTTCACTCATACCATATTCAGTAACCATAGAACGTGCAATTTGTGTTGCTCTTTCAAAGTCATTTGATGCACCCGTTGATACTTCATGGAAGTTAATATCTTCTGATACACGACCACCTAATAAACCACAAATTTTATCTAGTAATTCAGGTTCTGTCATTAAGAAGCGATCTTGTTTTGGTAACATCATTGCATAACCACCAGCTTGTCCACGTGGAACAATCGTTACTTTATGCACAACTTCCGCTTCATCAAGCACCATACCAATGACCGTATGACCTGCCTCATGATGAGCTACAATATTACGTTCTTTGTCAGAAATAACACGTGATTTTTTAGCTGGTCCAGCGATAACTCGGTCTGTAGCTTCTTCGATATCACGCATATCAATTTTATTTTTACCTTCACGCGCAGCAATTAAAGACGCTTCATTTAATAAGTTCTCTAAATCTGCACCTGAGAAACCAGGCGTTCTTTGTGAAATGGCTTTTAAGTCAACTGTTTCATCAAGTGGTTTATTTTTAGCATGTACGTGAAGTATAGCTTCACGACCTTTAACATCTGGACGACCAACTTGAATTTGTCTATCAAAACGACCAGGACGTAATAACGCTGGGTCTAAGATATCAGGACGGTTAGTTGCAGCAATCATGATAATACCTTCATTTTCACCGAAACCATCCATTTCAACTAGTAATTGGTTAAGTGTTTGTTCACGTTCATCATGACCGCCACCAACACCTGCACCACGTTGACGTCCAACTGCATCTATTTCATCGATAAAGATGATACATGGCGCATTCTTTTTAGCATTTTCGAATAGGTCACGTACACGGCTTGCACCGACACCCACAAACATCTCAACGAAGTCTGAACCACTGATTGAGAAGAATGGTGCACCAGCTTCACCAGCTACGGCACGCGCTAATAATGTTTTACCTGTACCAGGAGGGCCGACAAGTAATACACCTTTAGGTATTCTTGAACCCATTTGTTTAAATTTCTTATTATCTTTTAAGAAATCTACAATTTCAATTAACTCTTGCTTTTCTTCATCTGCACCAGCAACATCTGAGAATCGTACACGACGTTTTTGGTTATCGTACATTTTAGCTTTAGATTTACCAAAGTTCATCATACGACCGCCACCGCCGCCACCTTGTGCTTGGCTAAGGAAGAAAATAAATAAGAAAGCAATAATCAATACAGGAATTAATGTCGTCAACATACTTACGAAGACGCTTTGTTTCTCTTCTTCTTTAACTTTAAAATCTAGTCCTTTTTGGCTTTTGGCTTCATCTGTAATTTTTTGTAAGTCTTTTTCGTTATTGTATAAAATTGTTGAAGCATAATCTTCATCATTTTTTGTTTTACCACTTACCAAGTACACATTTTGTTCAGGTTGGATTTCTAAGGTTTTCAAGTCACCCTTATCCAATTTCTCTACAAACTGTGAATAGGAAAGTTGTTTCGGAGTATTACCGTTCCCATTTATGTAAGAAAATACGCCGAATATAATAACGCCAATAATTGCGATAACAAGCACATTGCGAAAAGCTTTTTGCATGCGTCATTTCCTCCTATTTCTATAATAAAGCTAACAAAAATTGTAACACAATACTTCTCTTAAAGGCTAGCATTTCAACTTTTGTAATACTTTTCAAAATCCTTGTGTTATCAAACTTTTTAAAACTTAAATTCCCTAAAAATGATTTGTTTTTTTAAGTCAAGTTTAAGCATATAAAATGAGTCTACACTAATTCTACATTTAAGTATAGTTATTATATCTTAAACACGATTTAATTATATTTACAACTAAATAAATGTCGCTTACTTGTTATAAATTTCTGGTTTTAATGTGCCGATATACGGTAAATTTCTATAATGTTCAGCGTAATCTAAACCATACCCTACAACAAATTCATCAGGAATTTTCTTGCCGACATATTTCGCTTCAATATCAGCTTTACGTCGATTTGGTTTATCTAATAAAGTGACAATTTCAAGTGAGTTAACTTTACGAGATTGTAATAATTCAGTAATGGATTTCAATGTCGTACCTGTTTCTAAAATATCTTCAATAATGAGGACATCTTTATTTTCAATAGATGAACCTAAATCTTTTAATATTTGGACTTCCCCTGTTGATTCAGTCCCACCATGGTAGCTTGAAACATCCATAAAATCAATTGCTAAATGTGTATCAATACGTTTAATTAAGTCGGCCATAAACATAACAGAACCTTTTAAAATACCAACGCAGACAAGTGGCTTATCTTTGTAATCTCTAGTTAACTGTTCACCTAAGTCTTTACAAATATCTTGAATATCTTCTTCAGTTAATAAAATTTCCTTTAAATCATCTTTCATTAATCATTCATCTCCAATTTTTTTGATTTCGATATGTTGATTATATGCTTGAGCAATATATAAATTACCTACAGCAATAATTTGATGGTGTTGATTTTCAATTACTGGCATTTGCATGCGCGCATCATTTGGAATTTTATAATCTATAAACAAACGTCCTACTTTTTTATGGCCTTGTTGTCCATTCAGTTCGACTTTATCTCCATTGCGACGTGTTCGTATCAATAACGGTAATTGGTCATGGGGTATCGTTGGATGAATAACGATATGATAGGATCCGAAACGATATGTATTTGCCTGATTCACAATTTGATTATCTAATAATGACGGCTCATTTTTAGCCAATATAATAAATTTATCATATGCCATTTGAATTATCCATTTTTCAGTAAGGGATATCTCAAATTGTGCGATTTCACTATCAATTTGAGCAAACCATTCATGGTATTGTTTCTCTGAAAATGACTTGTCCAATTGAAGATGTTTGAATAGTTGATCTAATAACACCATTTTAGTAATGTCATCTAGTTGATTAAATGCATGTCGTGCACACTGAATCTGTGTTGCATTATTATTGATCGAGATATCATGTTCAATAAAAGCATCGGCTTTTTTTCGACTTTCACGTAATTGGATGTCGTGCCAACGTTTTAGCTTTAGTAAATGTGTGCTATCAAGCTCTGAATTTTGGTTAATCGCTGGTAATAACCGATTACGAATATCATTTCTAACATATTTATTATCACTATTTGAACTATCCTCGTAATAGGGCACTTGATATTTATGCTGATAGTCGCGTATGTCATCTTTTGAAACTTCCAGTAATGGGCGACTTATTGTATAGTGACGACGTTTCGATTGAACGTCTATTCCTAAAGTACTTCGCGTAGAACGCCCTGTAAACAGTCGATAAAAAATGGTTTCAAGTTGATCATCTAAATGATGTGCTGTAAGCAATACGTCTGCCTTTAATTGCTTCATCATTTCATCAAACCACTCATAACGCAGATAACGCGCATCAGCTTGTATACTCTTACCCTGTGCTACGATATCGGTTAAATTCAATCGTTTCACATAACAAGGGATGGCGTGTTGTTTACAAAACGCTTCTATAAATGCTTCTTCCTTATGCGATACCTCTCGCAAGCCGTGATTAACATGTAGACAAGTCAATTGTTTATACGTATGTGATAATTGTGTAAGTAAATGATGCAACAGTGACATACTATCTATACCTGTCGAAACTGCAATCACAATATGATCTGTATTGTTCCATAGCGACGTATTAACTTTCAACATTCAGACCTCCTTATAATCCCTAGAACATTACGTATTACAGTGCTGTAATGCGCTCATCAAAAAAAGAGTGGAACTAAAATTCATTGTTGAATTTTAAGTTCCACCCCGCAAAAATAACACATCTTATATATAAATAAAGGGCCATTCGACAGGACAACAACCATGTATGTTCGTAGTGAATGTCACCTATAATGATGTCATCCTTGCTATTACCTATAATCATATAAATAATATATTTAAATTAGCGTCTTGAACCTTTACCGCCACGTCTTGATTCTGTTTGTCGTTTAATAGATGTTAATTTATCTTCACTATCTTTCAAGAAATTGCTTAATTTCTTTTCGAAATCTTCACCTTTTTGTTGTGGTGGTCTATTGTGATTTGATTTATGTTGTGGTCTACGAGGACGATCTTTGGCTTTTTTAATTGAAAGGCTAATTTTACCGTCATCTGCAATAGATAAGACTTTAACTTCAACTTCGTCTCCAACTGATAGGTGATCTTCAACATTCTCAACATAGTTATCAGCCACTTCACTGATATGAACTAAGCCACTTTTTCCTTCAGGTAATTCTACGAATGCACCAAATTTTTTGATACCAGTAACTTTACCTTTTAGCTTGTTTCCTACTTCGATTGACATATTCTAAATAAATCCTCCCGATTTTGATTCGATTTTAACCTTATTATATTCCTGTTTTAATATTTTCACAATGCTATAAAACCAGATAATTCATTCTTCTTTAAGAAAAACGATTATCTTTTATATTATCAGTTGTCATTTGAGGATTTTGATTTAGAATCATCATCGTTATTAGGCAATTTAAAAATAACTTCACCTTTATTACTCAAGTAATAATCATCTCTCGCTACCTTCTCAATGTAGTCTTTATTATTTAAATTACTGAGCTCTTCTTTTAATGCGATTTCCTCATCTTGTTTTTTTTGAAATTGTTCCTCTTTATGCTTTCGCTCAACTGCAGCTTTATCATTGCTTTGTTTTTGGACGACAAGCATGATGGATAGAATAATAATGATCGCTAATAGTATCCCACCGAATACGGTCACTCGTCGTCTAACAACTCGCATTTTTTTCTGTTGTCGTTGTTTCTTTCGATTTTTTTCGGAGGTATACTGGTTTCCTATATTTTCTACCTTTTTACTCATTGCTTGTCACCTCCTTCAGTCTATTCTTCTTCAAATTGATTTTGATTAATTCGTTCTTCTTTAATTAAATCATACATACCTTTAGCATTTTCTTTAGAAGCGTGTTCACTTAAACCTGTTACTTTAACTGTAACCAGCTTTTGTCCGAAACGAATAACCAGTTCATCTTCTACTTTAACATCTGTCCCAGCTTTGGCTACATTACCATTTACAGTAATACGACCTTGGTCACTTATTTCTTTCGCCAAAGTACGACGCTTAACGAGTCGTGACACTTTTAAATATTTATCTAATCTCATGAATCTTTCTCCCCTTGTTGCAAATAGTTTCTAAGGGTTTCTTCATCAAAATCCCTATTTTTGGTTTTATCATACAATGCCATGAAGTGGTCTGCAAATACTTTCTCAAATTTAACGCGTGGTGATTTACCTTCTTTACTCTTAGCTGTCTGCCAAATGTCATTTAAATCTTCTATGGATGCTGCATTTTCATCACCGAAAATATGTGGATGACGACGAATCATCTTAGCACTGAGACTCTCAATAATTTCTTGGATGTCCATATAGCCTTCTTTTTTACCAATACTAGCATGCAAGAGCACTTGCAGTAAGATGTCACCTAATTCTTCTATCATGTGCCAATCATCTTCATTATCTATCGCTTCAAACAATTCGAAGCTCTCTTCTAATAAATAACGTTTAAGAGAGTCATGTGTTTGAACACGATCCCATGGGCAACCTGTTTCATCATCTACTAAGCGGTCTATCACTTCTACTGCATAGTCAAAATTCTGATACAGTGCTTCATCATTTGTCACTTTCGGTACATATACACTCGTTAAATTATTAAAAGCATCCTCATGATGATCAAGCTCAAATAGTGGTACCTCCAGTACATTAGCCCCTGTACTGTGCGCGCCAGTCACGATTTTTACTAAGAAGTCATCTGGATAATGTTCCATTAAAGTGATTTTAATATCTGCTGCAATCATAGCACTGTATACTTGCGTAATAAGTGTATGTGTACGTACATTGAGTAACTGTTCTGTTAAAGCAGTTCCATCCAATAAAGTAAAACCATCATTAGGATCTTGATCGATTGCTGCAAAGATATCATCAATAAAACTTTTACCACCTAGTATTTTAACGTCTACGTCTTGATGATGTGCGTGATAATCAAGCAACTTGGCTGTCGTCGTTTCAGCTACTCGCGGATGTCCAGGCACGGCATAGACCACGTCTTGTGCTTGTGCTTTTTCTATTAAAAAGTCGACGATTTGTTGATAAACCGAATCAAAATCTTCGTTTGCTTCATAAACTGTATCAAAGCTTTCAAATTTGAGTTCATCTTGTAATTGATTGATTACAGGATGTTCAAGTGTACGTGTATAAACAAGCGGTTGTTGTATTAAGAAACGATATATACCAAGTGGCAATTCATCTAAACCGTAGTTACCTAAACCAACAATTGTAATTGTATGTGTCATTAATGTCGTCCTTTCTTAATATGATAAAGCTTATCGCCAAATGGCAAATGTTTTAATTCTCTATAACTTAAAATATTCATGTACATCACGAGTAGCAACAATACGGCAACGCCTAGGATTGCTACAATAACCAACATTATAAGTCCACCGATACGTCCTACTACAGGTAACAATGCCATAATGATTTGAATAACGATTGTCATGACGGCTAATGCAGTAATCATTTTCAAAATGAAAGGTTTCATTCGATTAAAGTGATACTGTTTAAGCACCTCTCTATGCAATATGACTCCAAAGCAAGCGAGTGACATAACCGTACTTATACTAGCGCCAGCAATGCCATACTGCGAAATCAACAGCACGTTCAGTATAGCTTTCACAACTAAGCCAACCATTACTCCAATCAATATCGGGCGAATACAATTAAGTACTTGTAGCAATGCAATATCCATCATAATGAGTGACACACATATAACAGTTAACATATAAAATCCAAGTGTGAAACTTAAGCTATTCGTCTTAAAGAAGACCGCATTCATCATAGGCAATAAATTAATTAATCCTATACCTGCTGCTGAACTAATGAGAATCGTAATCTTAAGCGATGCGTTAGCATAACGATTCATTTTTACTTGATTTTGTTGTTCAATCGCCTCAGTCAATAATGGTATGAGCACAAAGCTAAATGTGGTTGTAACAATTAACCCCATTTGTATAAATGAAGCACCACGATCATATATTCCTTTTTGCATGATTGCTTCTTTAAAATGCAAACCATGTGATTGTAACGTATGAACAATGGTAAAACTATCTACAAATTGCCATAATATAACCAATAACTGGCTCAATGCAAACACAAGCGTAGCCATAAGTAAGTCTTTCCAAGGTATATGCACCGATATGTTCTGCATTTTGAAGGCGAAAGGTTTCATCACTATTAAAAAGAGGCTTGAACCTAAGAATCCAAGTGCAGAAGCTAAAATCGCAATCGTACCCGCTTGATATATGGACCAATCTCTTATCATAAATAAAACAATCGCTACAATAATAAATCCAACACGAATCATTTGTTCAATTACCTGGGAAATAGCAGGTATGTTCATTCGTCTTTGACTTTGATAATAGCCACGACACACGCCTAGTATGCCGATGAACAGATAACTTAAGCTTGCCATTCTTAACATTGGCGCAAGTCTTGAATCTCCCATTAATACAGCCACTGGATTCGCTAATAATAAGAGCAGTATAAATATCGTTATTCCGATCATTTGGAATCGTAACAGTACTTTGGAGAACGAAGCAGCTTGTCCACTAATACCAAACGTTTGCGTAACCGCACTCGGAATAGCATTCATAGATAAAATCATACCTAGTGCCACAATGGGATAAACTTGTTGATACGCATATAATCCCGTATCACCGAGTACATTTTGATAAGGTACTCGGTAAATTGCACTTAATACTTTGACGATGACGAGCGCAAGGGTTAGAATCACAACACCATTAAATGCTGTGTGTCTAGAAGGTTTACTGTGTGTCAATTCATTCGTAGACTCAGATGACAACAATTGTGTCGATTTAGACTCTGATAGCTTCTTAATCTTCATCTTCAATAGCCATACTTCCTTCAAGGCATTTCACAAGGAATTTCAAGTTATCTAACCATTGTTTAGATTTCGTAAGCGTGACATGCATACGGTTCTCTTTAACACCAAGCTTCATCGCACGTCCTAAAGGTTGTGTTTGTTTAAACAATACTTCACCATTGATTTGTTCTGTTGCTTTCGCTGATAAAGACACTTCAATTTGCTTACCTTTATCCTTAATTAAAGTTACACCAGCATGTAGTGCATGTATTTTAATTTCCACCATTTCAAGCAAACGTTCAACTTCTACTGGGTAATCATTGAAGCGATCGATTAACTCATCTTTAATATCAAATAATTGTTCTTCCGTTTCAACTTTGCGTAGTTTTTTATAAATTTCAATTTTAGCTTGCTCGTTTTGAATATATTCTGCTGGTAAATAAGCGTCTAAGTTTAATTCCATTTCTACTTCTGGTGCATCTGGTTCTTCTTCTTTGATACCACGTTTTTCGTTAACCGCTTCTTCTAGCATTTGTGAATACAAGTCGAATCCGACAGAGTCGATAAAGCCATGTTGTTGTTTACCAAGTAAGTTCCCGGCACCACGAATATTTAAATCACGCATCGCAATTTTGAACCCTGAACCTAGTTCAGTAAATTCTTTAATCGCTTGTAATCTTTCTTCTGCTGTTTCAGTTAACACTTTATTTGCGGCGTGTAAGAAGTAGGCATAGCCGATACGACTTGAGCGTCCTACACGACCACGTAATTGATACAATTGACTTAAACCAAAGCGATCCGCTTCTTCAATGATTAACGTGTTCGCATTAGGTACATCCACACCTGTTTCAATAATGGTTGTAGTCACTAAAATATCAAATTCGCCATTGATGAAACTGAGCATTGTTTCTTCAAGATCGCGTTCTGTCATCTGACCATGAGCAACAGCAATATTAGCATCCGGCATTAACATCTGTAATTGTTCACGTTTTTCATAAATTGATTGCACTCTGTTATATAAATAGAATACTTGTCCGTCACGCGATAATTCACGTTCTAAAGCTTCTTTTATAAAATTACTGTTTTGTTCTAACACATAAGTTTGTACAGGAAAACGATTCTCTGGAGGTGTTTCAATGACTGATAAATCACGTACACCAAGCATACTCATATGCAATGTTCTTGGAATTGGTGTTGCAGTTAAGGTTAACACATCAACATTGGTCTTCATTGTCTTAATACGTTCTTTATGACGTACACCAAAGCGTTGTTCTTCATCGACTATTAATAAGCCCAAATCTTTATAATGAATATCTTTGCCTAACAATTTATGTGTTCCAACTACAATATCCACATATCCTGATTTAAGTCCTTCTTTTGTTTCTTTGACTTCTTTCGTTGAACGGAATCGACTAATCAATTCAATTTGTACTGGAAAATCCTGCATACGTTCAATTAAAGTTTCATAATGTTGTTGCGCTAAAATCGTTGTAGGTACAAGAAACGCAACTTGTTTTCCTTCCATTACAGCTTTAAAGGCTGCTCTAACTGCAACTTCTGTCTTACCATAACCAACGTCTCCACATAATAAGCGATCCATTGGACGCTCGCGTTCCATATCACCTTTGATTTCGTCAATCGACTTCGCTTGGTCTGGCGTCAATTCGTATGGGAAGTCCATTTCAAACGCACTTTGCTCAGCAGTATCTTCACCGTATTGGTATCCTACTGACATTTCACGTTCTTTATACAATGCGATTAATTCATCTGCAATATCTTCAACACTTTGTTGAACTTTAGCCTTTGTTTTCTTCCATTCTGAACCACCAAGTTTGTTTAGTTTAGGGGATTTATCTTCGGAAGCAACATATTTTTGCACTTGGTCCATTTGATCAACTGGTACAAACAGTTGGTCTGTGCCTTTATATTGTAATTTAATATAATCTCGGTGAACATCGCCAACTTCTAGTGTTTCAACACCTAAGTAACGACCTACCCCATGATGCACATGTACAACATAGTCACCCACATTAAGGTCTTGATATGACTTGATTTTTTCAGCATTTGATAACGTCTTAGTGCGTTTACGTTGTTTCTTTTGCTTAGTCTTGAACAATTCGCGCTCAGTTATGACAACGAGTTGCATATAAGGTAATTCGAAGCCTTCTGATAGACTGCCTTCTGTAACAATGACTTGTCCAGATTTAATGTCATTATGAACATTTGTAACAGTTGGTATATGCATCTCGTTCAACATTGATTGGATACGTTCAACTTTCGTTTCCGTTTCTACTAGCACTACAATGTTGTAGTCATTGTGCACATAACGTTGGAATTCTGAACGCATGATATCATATTGCCCGTAGAATTGTTGCACTGGTTTACATGAAAATTTAATAATATGTTGCAACTGAACAGGCATTGTCGATGTAAATAAAGTGAAATAGGTTACTGGATAATCTTTTAGCAATGATTCAAAACCATCATATTGCATAAATGATTGCCCTATAAAACCATTTCCACTTTCTATTAAGTTCTGAATAAAGTCGTCCACTTCAGTTGTTAGTGTCTTTTCAGTTTCTTTAATACGGTTATATTCATCCGTTACAATGATGGCATCTTCTGCAAAATAGTCAATTAGTGTTGAAGGCTGGTCATACATAAATGCCACCAAACGACGTAATAATTGATGATCAAAGAACGTCGTTTCAAACAATTTGAAACTTTCATAAGTCTCTTTCAAATCATCACGGACAGATTTATCAATTTTTGGGCGTGTTGTTTCATATGCCGCCTTTAATTCAGTTTGTAAGTGTTGAATGACGTCATCTGTAATAATGTAATCACTTGCCGTCGTAATCGCAACTTCTTCAATATTGTCATTTGAACGTTGCGTTTCAACATCAAAGTCGCGAATGGAATCAACCTCAGTATCAAACAATTCGATTCGAACAGGTTGACCTATGAGTGGATAAATGTCGATAATACCGCCACGTAATGAGAACTCACCAATGTGTGATACGACACTTTCACGACGATACCCCATATTCACTAATTTATTTAAGAATTCATCAACGTCGATGTCTTCGCCTACTTTGAGTGTGAGTTGATGATCTTTCCATAAATCAAATGGTGTAAGCCACTTTTTCAGTCCATTTAAAGGAACGATAAATAACCCTTTCTTATTATGAGCTAATGCAGTTAGTGTACGTACACGTTCACTCATAAGTTGAGGGCTTTGCGTTGAGAATTCTTCAGTCATAATATCTTGTACAGGATATTTATACACTTCAGAATGATCGACATATTGTAAAATATCAGTTTCTAATTTATCTGCTTGATATAAGTTGTTTGTAATTAACAACATTTGTTTTTGATCTTTTAAATACTTTTCAGCAATAATCGTTGCTTTTGCTGAGGGAGAAAGGCCAGTGACAAGTATATTCTGTTGGCCGAAGACGTCATCAAGTTCTTGGAAACGTTTATCATTTTGAATATACTCTGAAATAATAGGTCTCAATTGACTTCTCCGTTATATTGATTCATTACATGATCAAAGCGTGAACTTTCAATAAATGCTTCTACTGCATGTGCTGAATGTTCGATTACTTTATCCATAATGATCATTTCTTCTTTTGAGAATTTCTGTAATACATAATCAGGTACTGACATACCGTTTGTTGGTCTCCCTACACCAATACGAATACGTTTAAATTGATCTGTACCTAAATGTTTAATTATAGACTTCATACCATTGTGTCCTCCAGCGCTACCTTTTTGGCGCAAGCGGATTTGACCTTGAGATAAATCTAAATCATCATATAAGACAATTAAATCTTCTACTTCAACATTGTAATAATCCATTAATGGCCCAACTGCCTCACCTGAAAGATTCATCATCGTCATTGGTTCAATAAATAGGACCTTTTCGCCATTTAGACGTTCAATAGTATAAGCACCTTTAAATTTTTGTTTATCTAATGAGAAATGATGTTTCTCTAAAATAAAATCGATGACTTCAAATCCGATATTGTGTCTTGTTAACTCAAATCGCTTACCTATATTTCCAAGACCCACAATACATTTCATACGATGTTACCTCCATTGTGTTTCATTTATAATGATATCTATCAACTGAATAGAATTGTGCATATATCAATTATTCCTTATTCTATAACATTCCCTATAATAACACAAAAAAGGGGCAGAACAGAATTCTTAACGAATCCATGATTCCACCCCCGCAAGGATAATTAGCGTTGCGCACACCTGATATAGGTGCCTAATCAACTCATTTAGCTACTGCGATTTAGCATTGTAGCCTTATATTATGTTTTATCCTAAATGATTAAAGATAACATTCAACGAATTATTCTTCGTCTTTGTTTTCTTCGTCATCTTCTTTGTCTTCACCAACTACTTCAGGTTCTTCAGTTGCTGATTCACCTTCCATAGCTTCAACTTCTTCTTCAGTAGGTTCATCAGTTGGAGGAACTACTGTTACAACAGATTCTTCTGGGTCATTTTCAATTGTGAAATCACCAGAAACTTTAATATCTGCAACTGAGTAGCTATCATTAACTTCTAATTCAGTAATGTCTACTTCAATTGATTCAGGGATATTTTCTGGAGTTGCTGTAATTTGTAAGTCGAATAATGGTTGTTCAACTACGCCGCCTTCTTTAGCGCCAACAGCTTCACCTACTAAGTGAACTGGTACGTCAACAGTACGTTCTTCAGTCATGTTGATTGCTAAGAAGTCGATGTGCGTAATTTGGTTTTTAAGTGGGTCGAATTGATAATCAGACACCATAACTTTAATTGTTTTAGAACCAACGCCTAAATCGATAACGCCGTTACGTCCTACTTCACGGATGATTTTGATGAATTCAACTTCATCAACTTTAACTGAAGTATTTTTAGTACCATAACCATAAACTACTGCAGGTACTTTACCTGTGTTACGTAATTTTTTAAGGTCAGAACGTGTTTGTTTACCTTGACGGATGATTGACTTTAATGAAGCCATTCGTATTTCCACCTTTCATTTTCAAGTCTAGATACTTATTATCGTGAGAATCTTAAGTTCTGGACTTCCCTTCACTTACCCATCAACTTTATAAGTTGCTTGCAAGTGTTTATTAGTTCGTAAAACCACGAACGAATGTATTATACACGCTTAAAATATATAAGTCAAACGCATTTGTAAACTTTAGTCAAATAATACACTGACTGATTCACGTTCATAAACGCGGATAATTGCTTGTGCTAATAAACCAGCAACGGATAATTCTTTTGTATTTGATGGCTTACGAGAGTCATCAAGTAAGATTGAGTTTGTAACGATTAATTCTTTAATTGCTGAATTTTCAATACGTTCTTTTGCAGGGCCTGATAACACTGGGTGTGTACAACATGCATAAACATCTTTAGCACCTTTATCTTTAAGCGCTTGTGCAGCTAATGTAATTGTTCCCGCTGTATCAATAATATCATCAATAATAATCGCAGTACGTCCTTCAATTTCACCAACAATATTCATTACTTCTGCCACGTTTGGTTTAGGACGACGTTTATCAATAATTGCAATCGGAGTTTTTAAAATGTCGGCAAGTTTACGTGCACGTGTTACACCACCATGGTCAGGTGATACGACAACACATTCTTCTGGGTCAATGTTAGGGTCGTTTTCAAAATGTTGACCAATGATAGGTACACCCATTAAGTGGTCGATTGGAATATCAAAGAATCCTTGAATTTGTGGTGCATGTAAATCTAAAGCAATCATGCGATTAGCGCCAGCTGTTTCAATTAAGTTCGCTACTAATTTAGCTGTAATAGGTTCACGGCTACGTGCTTTTCTATCTTGTCGTGCATAGCCATAGTATGGAACCACAATATTGATGTTAGCTGCTGATGCACGTTTACATGCATCGATCATAATCAATAGCTCCATCAAGTGTAAATTAACCGGATTTGAAGTTGGTTGGATAATGAAGACATCACATCCACGAATACTTTCTTCAATATTGATTTGAATTTCTCCATCACTGAAGCGTTTTACAGAACATTTCCCTAATTCAATCCCTACTCGATCAGCTACTTCTTGTGCTAATGGCTCGTTTCCTTTTAAAGAAAAAATCTTTAAAGATGAATTCTTGTATTCATTATTTAACATTTATAGTCCTCCAATTTTTAACTTAGACACTCTCATTATATAAAAAATCAATCGTTTTTACTATGTTCAACAAAAAATTGTAGAAAAGAGATACGAAATTTTATCAAAAACTTACTTTTTAAGATAGCCCTCTTTTGTGATTTGACGGGCACGCGCAAGCGCTAAACTTTCATTAGGTACGTTGTCCGTAATTGTAGATCCTGCAGCAATTAATACGCCATTACCTACAGTTACAGGTGCTACTAAGTTAGTATTACAACCAATAAATGCATCTTTACCAACAACCGTTTTGAATTTGTTTACACCATCATAATTTACAGTAATTGAACCACAACCAATATTCGTACGTTCACCGATTTCAGCATCTCCGATATAACTTAAATGAGATACTTTAGCACCATCTTTAAGGTCTGCTTTTTTCACTTCTACAAAGTTGCCGACTTTCACTTCTGAACCTAAGTTAGAACCCGGTCTTAATTGCGCAAATGGACCCACTTTTGTTTTATCACCCACAACAGCGTCATTAATCACTGATTGTTTGATATCAACATGTGCGCCAATACGACTATTGTTGATTTCAGAATATTGTCCAATAACAGTTTCTTCTCCAATTGTTGTGTCACCATTAATTCGCACACCAGGTTCAATAATTGTGTCCATACCAATCTTAACATCCGGACCAATAAATGTAGTTGTAGGGTCAATAATCGTTACACCATTTCTCATGTGCGCAATATTAATACGTTGTTGTAACGCTTTTTCAGCATTACTTAACATCACACGATCATTTACACCCATAATTTCATTAAAATCATCAGTATGATAGACTTCTGCAATACCTTCATCTTCTAAGATTAAAGTAATCACATCAGGCAAGTAATATTCTCCTTGCGCGTTGTCATTTTTAACTTCCGCTAATTTAGAAAAAAGCACTTGGTTATCGAATGCAAAAATACCTGAGCTAATTTCAGTTAATGCCTTTTCTTCTTTTGTCGCATCTTTTTCTTCAACGATACGTTGTAATCTGTGCGCCTCATCTCGAACAATACGACCGTAACCAAATGGAATTTGAGCAGTTGCTGATAATACTGTCGCTTGTGCATGCGTACTTTCATGATGCTCAATTAACTTCTGCAACGTATGTGCAGTGATAAGTGGTGTATCTCCACAAACAACTAATGTTGTGCCTTCCATATTTTCTAAATGCTCATTGGCCATCTTTACTGCGTGCGCTGTTCCCAATTGTTCTTCTTGATAACTATATAATGATTGATCTCCTAAAGTTGCTTTAACATCTTCAGCACCGTGACCAACGATTGTCACGATTTGGTTCACACCAGCATGCTTAACATTTGTTAACACATGTTCTACCATTGATTTCCCTGCAACTTCATGTAGTACTTTATATTTATTTGATTTCATTCTAGTACCTTTTCCAGCTGCTAATATTACCGCATTTCTTTGCATGAATGGTAACCCTCCAATAAATTTTACACTTCTAATTTATTATAATTTAACTCAAGTTCGAGTTTCAAGATTTAGAAGGTTTTATCATTTAGTCTATTTAAATTTTCAAAAATATGTATACACAACTTGAATACTTTAGCATACATTTCACAACTTAAAAAAGCAGGTTCAACACATTTAATGTTGAACCTGCTATGAATGTATGGTTTATTTAAGCTTCGTCTGAATCTTCTGATGAAGCGTTTTTATCTGGAATAACTTCATCTGTTTCGTCATATACTTTCATAACGGCATCTTGAATTTCTTGTCTCATATCAGAGTTAATTGGATGCGCGATATCACGGAATTCACCATCTGGTGTACGTTTACTTGGCATTGCAACGAAAAGACCTGAGTTTCCTTCAATTACACGTAAATCATGAATTACAAAAGCTTCATCTAATGTAATTGAAACAAGTGCTTTCATTCTGCCATCTGTTTGTATTTTTCTAAGTCTAACATCTGTCACTTTCATGTAGTGAGCCCCCCTAGTATATATATCTTTGTTTGTTAGAAGCTTGACAATTCTCTAATCAAGGAAATTATATTCCTTTTACTTTACCTACAACTTCAATTTCAACTTTAACGTCTTTAGGTAAGCGTGCAACTTCAACACAACTACGTGCTGGTTGATGTTCGCTGAAATAACTACCATATACTTCGTTTATTTGTTGAAATTCATTCATATCGGAGATAAAGATGGTTGCTTTCACAACTGAGTTTAAATCCGAACCAGCTTCTTCAAGTACTACAGACAAATTGTCTAGCACTTGTTTTGTTTGTTCTTTCACATCATCACTGACAATATTCCCTTCAGTATCTAATGGGATTTGTCCAGATGTAAATACTAAATTATTCACAACCATAGCATGTGAGTATGGTCCTAAAGCTTCTGGTGCTTTGTTAGTGTTAATCATTTTCATGATGTAAAAACTCCTTTTAAGAAAATTTAGACAAACTATTGCCAGGTTCTACTTTAAATTCCTGATTATATTCATCTACATCAGATAATTTAACTAAAGAAGTATAATCCTCAATCAATCTTTGTTTAACTTCTTTTGATTCTACAAGTACAGATACCCCTTTAACGTGTGCCTTAAACTCATTCATCAGATTCATAACGCCATTAATTGAACCCCCTGCTCTCATAAAATCATCAACGACGAGTACATTAGAATTTTCAGCTAACGTACGTTTAGAAAGTACCATCGTTTCGATTTTACGAGAGGAGCCTGATACATAGTTAATCGATACAGTAGATCCCTCAGTAACTTTATTGTCTTTTCTAATTACTACTACAGGTAAATTTAATACGTTCGCTACCGCATTGGCAAGTGATATCCCTTTTGTAGCGATTGTCACAACCGCATCAAGGTCCTCTTCCATATAAATGCTAGCAATTAATTTGCCAACTTTATTAAGTAAAGAAGGGTTTCCGACTAAATCTGATAAGAACAGATAGCCACCCGGTAATAATCGTTCTTTCTCTTGAAGTAGCTCAATAATTTCATCAATAATCTCTGACGCCTCTTCTTTGCTCATCATCGGTTTATAGGTTACACCGCCACTAGCGCCTGCTGTCGTAATAACTGTACCTAATTTTTCTTTTTGGAAAGTATTTTTAATGATTTGAACATCTTCACTAATTGAAGATTTGGCTTGTTTGAATTTTTTCACAAAAAAAGTTAAAGGTACTAACTGATTTGGATGGTTCATTAAATACTGTGTCATAAAGACGATACGTTCACTTCTTTTATACCTCATTGTTGTTCAACCCTTCTATCCTAATAATCTAACTAAATACACTTCATTACAGCAGCCATTTACAGCATTATATAATTTTTTCGCTTGGCTTTCTTTTTGTGCAAGTCCATATACGGTCGGTCCACTGCCACTCATAAGCGCGCCATCTGCACCACACTGCAACATATTATTCTTTATTTTTCTAATTTCAGGATGCATTGACATCGACACTGGTTCTAAACGATTCGATAAACTTTGGCACAACTGTTGATAATTACCGTTAACAATCGCTTGTTCACACATTTCTGTATCAACATGATGTGTGTCATCCAAATCCAACGCCTTGAATACATCTGGAGATGATATACCTAAATTAGGCTTCGCCAACACAACCCAAGCTGAAGGAGGCTTTTTTAAGAAGCGTATCTTCTCACCTCTACCTTTGCATACTGCAGTTCTGTTATAAATACAAAATGGAATATCTGTCCCAATTTGAATACCCAACTCACTCAATTCATGTAGTGATTTATCTAAATTGAACAGACGATTAATGCCACGCATTGTAGCAGCTGCATCAGCCGATCCTCCTGCTAATCCGGCAGAAACAGGAATATCTTTATCTATAGTGATGGTTACACCTGCTTTTAAATCATACGTCTCCATCATCAATTGTGCTGCACGATAAGCTAAATTTTTATGATCGTTTGGAACATAGTTATGTTCAATATCAACAACAATTTTTTTATCTTTTCTTTTTTGAAAAGACAAGCGATCATTTAAATCAACAGTCGTCATAATCATCGCAATTTCATGATATCCGTCATTTCTTTTGAAAAGTGTATCGAGCGTCAAATTTATCTTGGCTGGTGCCGTTTCATATATCATTTTTCCGCCCTCTCTTCATCAATAGTAATAAGATGATTTTAACACAAAGACTAAAAATATTTGATAGATACATGACAAATTTATGTAAAATCTTAATAAATCAATCATTTTAATCTACTAATATACGTTTTCTGATGAAATTCTATTATTTTGAAGTAAAATGATTAAGATTGGACACATTTTGTTGTCCACATTCTAAACAACTTTTATGATGCTACAAAAAAAGAGCGTTGAACTTAATAAGCCCAACACCCAATACATTTCAATTATAGAGTTGAAGTACACTAAACCACTCTATATTTATGTCTAAATTAGTGTGCAACTACTTCTTGATGATTATCTTCTTCAAATGAAACTTGTACGTTCTCTGTAAGAACATCCGTATATGTATACGAAACTCTTTCGAAATTATGCTTATCTTGGTCTAATTCAACAACAAATACTGAAGGATATGTTTCTTTTAACACACCACAACGTTCGATTGTTTTTTTACGACCACCGTTGGCTTTTAGTACAATACGATTTCCTAAGTGACAATCAATAGAATTTTTGATGTCCAAAATTGATTTTGGCATATTGCTCCACCTCGCTACAAGTTACATAATACCATATTTCGAGGTGTTTTGTCAAACAAAATTTAAATTTTATCAATGTAGTCGCGCTTTGTCAACAATTTAATTTTCTAATTCTGGGAAATTTTTCTTTTCTTCATACAATCGTGCAAAATCTTGTATTGATAGCGTTTCTCCACGTCTTTTAGGATCAATACCTGTTTGTTCAAGCCATTTTAATATACTTTCTTTATGCTGCTTTCCATCTTTAAAGAAGTTCTGATAATTGTTGTTAATTGTTTTACGTCTTTGCGCAAACGCTGCTTTAGCTAATTTAAAGAACGCTTCTTCATTATCCACGTGAACGAGTGGCGTTTCTCTTTGCATTAATTTAACCACTATGGAGTCTACATTAGGTGGTGGCATAAATACAGATTTAGGCACAGTTAACACTTTACTTGTTTCAGTATAGTACTGTGTGACAATAGATAATGAGCCATACGATTTCGTTCCTACTTGCGCATTCAAACGTTCTCCCACTTCTTTTTGCATCATCACAACATAGCCATCAATCGGAATATCTTGTTGCATTAAGTTCAGTAGAATTGGTGTTGTTATATAATATGGCAGATTAGCTACGACCATGATTTTGTCACAATCATTTAGATATGTTTCAACCGCTTTAGCAATGTCTGCTTTCAATATATCCTCGTTAATAATCGTAATATTGTCATAAGGCGCTAACGTTTCTTTTAAAACTGGTATCAGTCGTTGGTCTATTTCAAATGACATCACTTTTTTAGCACGCTTCGCTAATTGTTCTGTTAAAGACCCCATACCAGGTCCCACTTCAATCACACCTGTATGATCATCAATTTGACTCGCATCTATAATTTTATGAATGATATTAACATCTACTAAGAAGTTTTGTCCTAAACTTTTTTTAAAGTTAAATCCAAATTGATCTAACAACGCTCGCGTTCGTGAAGGTGTCGCAATATCTTTTCTCTCCACCTTTTATTCACTCTCCTTTTCCATAGATAATGCTTCGCGCACATCTGCTTCTGTATAACCAAATGCATTAAGTTTCTTCAATAATTGCTTACCGTTTGAATGTCCAATGTGTAACTTACGACCTAATATGTCTCTTCTACGACGTGCATCTTTGCCGATGATTAAACCTAAATCAATCAGCACACTTTTGTCAATTGACTCTTCCGCTTCTTCAAAAGGAGAGCTGACATGCATTAAGGCATCTCTAATATCTTGGGGATCTGCATGTTCAACGCCAATTTTACCACGCTTATTTTTAGCCTTCTCTCGATCTAAATACGCATGTTTAACGCCTGAAACATGTTCTGTAATCGTGTGTCGTATTTTATCACCTGGAAAGTCAGGGTCCGTTAATACAATCACTCCTCTTGTTTCTTGTGCATTTTGGATGACTGCTAACGTTTCTTTATTAATGGCACTACCATTTGTTTCAATCGTGTCACATTCAACAGCCGACTTTACACGTTCTGTATCATCTCTACCTTCTACGACGATAAATTCATTGATTTTCATAATAAAAATCCTTACCTTTCAAATTCATTTCACATATATTATAACTGCTCATCATATAAAAAATGAGAAAGATGCCGTGTGTCATGTTGCTAAAATCATACCATGACAGACACGGTTTAACATCTTTCTCAGACATATCATATTATTTTAATTTAAATAAACGTTCAGCATTTTCGGTAGTCTGACGACATACATCTTCATATGTCATTCCACGTAATTCAGCAATTTGTTGTGCAACTAAAGTCACACGTTCAGGTTCATTACGTTTACCTCTGTAAGGATGAGGTGAAAGATAAGGCGCATCTGTTTCAACTAATAATCTATCCATAGGTACATGTTTTGCGACCTCTTTAGGTTGCTTAGCATTCTTAAACGTAACTGGCCCACCTAAAGAAATATGGAAATTTAATTTATTAATAACCACATCTGCGATTTCAGGAGAACCACTAAAGCTATGCATAATGCCGCCTACTTCTTCAGCATGCTCTTCCATCAATATATCGACACAATCTTGCGTCGCTTCACGATTGTGAATAATAATAGGCAAGTTTACCCTTTTAGCGAGCGCAATTTGCTTTCTAAACACATCTTTTTGAACATCCGCTGGAGATTTATCCCAATGATAGTCTAATCCCATTTCTCCTATACCAATGACTTTAGGATGTTGTGCTAATTGTTCAATCCATTGTAAACGTTCATCTGTGAAATCAATAGCATCAACAGGGTGCCAACCAATAATGCCATAAATAAAATCATATTCATCTATTAATGTCATCGCACGTTCAATTGTCGGTGTATCAAAACCAACAACAAACATACGGTCAACACCTGCTTCTCTCGCACGAGAAATGACTTCAGTTAAATCTTCTGCATATTGTTCATCATTTAAATGGACATGTGTATCGATTAACATTTTATCTCTCCTCATTTTACACTTTATTACTATTTAATAACTGCACCATTTGGAATTGCACTTGGCAAGCTAACTAATGTTAAAACACCGTCTTTTTCAGCTGATAAAATCATTCCTTCAGATTTTTGGCCCATTAATTTTGCTGGTTTTAAGTTTGTAACTACTGCTACTTTTTTACCAATAATATCTTCTGGACGATAGAATTTAGCAATACCAGAAACAATTTGTCGTTGTTCTGAGCCTAAATCGATTTGAATTTTTAGTAATTTATCAGATTTTGGAACATTTTCAGCATCTGTAATAGTTGCCGCTTTAATTTCAACTTTGTCGAAATCTTTAATATCAATTTGTGCTTTACTTGGTACTTCCGCTTCTTCTTTAGATTCTTCAGATTTTGGAGGTTGCATAGATTCTTTAATATATGCTATTTCCGCATCAGTATCTAAACGTGGGAAAATTGGTGTTGGTTTCTCAGTTACCATAATAGGTTGTTTCAATGCACCGTATTGCTCAAGGCTTTCTAATTCAAACAATTCAGGTTCATTAATATTTAATTGGTTGAAGATTTCTTTAGGTGCATGTGTTAAGAATGGACGTAATAACACTGCAGCATATCGAATATTTTCAACTAAATGTGCCATAACGTTACCAAGCATATCCTTTTGAGTTTCATCTTTAGCTAATACCCATGGTGTCGTCTCATCAATATATTTATTCGTACGACTAATCAATTTCCATACCGTTGATAATGCCACAGAGAATTGGAAACTTTCCATACTTTCATTGAAGTGTTTCACTGTTTCAAGTGCCATTGCTTCCATATCTTCGTCTAACTCGTGTTTTGGTCCTTCGTAAGCAGGTAATTCACCTTGGAAGTACTTATTGATCATAGAAATCGTACGATTCACTAAGTTACCTAAATCGTTCGCTAAATCATAGTTTGTACGCTCTACAAAAGCTTCAGGTGTGAACACACCATCTGAACCAAATGGTAATTCGCGCATTAAATAGTAGCGTGTTGCATCTAAACCATAGCGGTCGATTAATACGTTTGGATCGACAACGTTACCTTTAGATTTACTCATTTTACCGTCTTTCATCAAAATCCAACCATGTGCAAATACCTTTTTAGGAAGTGGTAGGTCTAACGCCATTAATAAAATCGGCCAAATAATTGAGTGGAAACGTACAATTTCCTTTGCCATTAAATGTACATCTGCTGGCCAGTATTTTTGGAATAATGCATCGTCATCTGATAGATAACCTAATGAAGAAATATAGTTTACGAGTGCATCAATCCATACGTATACAACGTGTTTAGGATTTGATGGAACTCTAACACCCCAGTCAAATGATGTACGTGATACGGCTAAGTCTTCTAAACCTGGTTTAATAAAGTTATTAATCATTTCATTCTTTCTTGAAGGTGGTTGAATGAAATCTGGATTAGCATCATAAAACGCTAATAATTTATCTGTATATTTATTAATATTAAAGAAATAACTTTCTTCTTTAACTAATTCAACTTCATGACCAGAATCCGGGCTTTTACCCCCAACGATTTTGCCATTTTCATATACAGGTTCTACTAATTGTGACTCAGTATAGTATGTTTCATCAGGTACCGAATACCATCCTTCATACTCACCAAGGTAAATGTCACCTTGTTTCAAAAGACGCTCAAATACTTTTTCAACTACTTGTTTATGACGTTCTTCTGTCGTACGAATGAAGTCATCATTAGAGATTTCTAGTTTACTCCAAAGCTTTTTAATACCACTGATCATTTCGTCTAAATACTCTAATTCAGTTTTACCTGCTTTTTGGGCTTTTTCTTGAATTTTTTGGCCATGTTCATCTGTACCAGTAAGGTAACGAACATCATAACCTTGCATACGTTTGTAACGTGAAATCACATCACCTGCTACCGTTGAATATGCATGACCGATATGTAAATTACCACTTGGATAATAAATTGGGGTTGTAATATAAAATGTTTCTTTCGCCATCAATAGTCCTCCTCATCATTTACAAAATAATACTATATACTTACGATTTGTTTTTATACATTTTGATACTTAAACGCATCACGATATTCCTTTAATATTTAGTTATTTATCATTATAACGCATATCCATTTTCTAGTGTCGTATCCTATTAACATTACCATAAATTCATTAATTTATGGGTGATTTCTAAGATTTTCATAGCCTAATTCCCTTGAAAAAATAATCAACCGATGTGTCTAATTTTGCTACATCATTCGTTAACATTGTGGTATATGTCATAAACCTCTCCAGTTTTCATATGACGGTCTTCCGCAACTAACTTAATTGCTTTTTTAGGCTTGATCTTTTGTTCTGACATATAATGTTCAACATGTTCAGATATAGTCAATGATTCAAACCATTGTTCAGTTTCAAGAGGCTTAGCGCCCTCAATCAAAATAACAAATTCACCTTTTTGCATAATTTCATCTTGTTGAAATGCGTGTAATAAGTGTTCAACATCTTGCATGACAATTTGTTCGAACTTTTTCGTTAATTCACGACCAACTGCAACGCGTCTAGTCGCATCAATTTTCGCAATGGCTTTTAATGTTTCAACTACTCGGAAAGGAGATTCATAAATAATTAAAGTGCTGTCTTGATACATTCTTTCCTGTAATATCACGATCTTTTCTTTTTCTTTTCTAGGTAAAAAGCCTAAAAAAGTATACGTATAAGATGGTAAGCCACTTGCCATCAACGCAGTTAATCCAGCGTTAGGTCCAGGTACCGTTTCGACATGAATATCATGATTATGGGCAGCAACTACTAATTCATAACCTGGATCACTTATTAAAGGTAAACCTGCATCAGACACTAATGCAACATTGTACCCTTCATTTAATAGATCAATTAAATATGTCGTTTGTTGCGTTTTATTATGTTCATGATACGATTTTAAAGGGGTTTGAATATCATAATGATTGCAAAGCTTTTTAGTCACTCGTGTGTCTTCGCAAGCTATGAAATCAACATGATTCAAAGTTTCAATTGCCCGAAAAGTAATATCACCTAGGTTACCAATAGGCGTCCCTACTAGATATAATGTCGCCATGTTTAACGCTCCCCAATCATTTTTAATTTTTGTTGTCTTGTAAATGTTTTAATTTCATATTCTCTGCGCATGGCTTCTGATTTTGAATCAAACATTTCTTGATAAACTAACACTACCGGGCGTCTTACTTTTGTATATTTAGCACCTTTTCCTGCATTATGCGTCGCAATACGTGCTTCTACATTTGTAGTATAACCTGTATATAATGAATCATCTTTGCATTTAACAATGTATACATAATGCTTAGCCATAATATACCTCTTTCATCTCATCAGTATAGTCACCCTGGTTGTTATAGATGTAAAAAGGTGGTGCAATGGTTAACCCTTGATTACCATTCTTACGTCCCTCTACCACTATCGTAACAGCTGATTTGTCTATTTTACTATAAATAAATACTACACGTTTGGGTTCTATACTCGCGTTACGCATTTCGGTTAAGACATCCATCAACCTTTCAGCTCGATGAACCATCATGAGTCGGCCACCTTGCTTTAATAAATGACGTGCCGCCATCATGCAATCCTCTAATGTACACTTAACCTCATGTCTTGCTATTTTATGCGCTTCCTTTTGATGCTGATTGCGTTGATTCGCTTTAAAGTAGGGTGGATTACACGTAACTAATGTATACTGCGATGGTTTGAAATTTTGATACACTTCTTTTAAATCCATATGATGCATTAGCAATCGATCGTTTAAACGATTAAATTCGAAACTGCGACGCGCCATATCAACGAGCTGTTCTTGTATCTCAATACTCTCTATAGGTTGGGAGCCCTTAGCGGATAACAAGAGTGCAATCACACCATTTCCAGCACATAAATCTAGTATTTTATCATTTTTTCTAACTTCAGTAAAATGCCCCAACAATAATGCATCAGTTGAAAATGAAAACACATCGTCATTTTGAATAATTTTCAAATTTTCCTTAAATAAGTCATCAATACGCTCATTAACTTTTAACATGGTCTGTTTTCTCCTAAAAAAGAGATGTCTTTGCAACACATCAATATATTTCAAAGTGTTGAAATCCATCCCTCATCATTAACGTACGTTTTAAGCAATTACAATGTATCTTAACAACGTACCTTCAAGCCATTAGCACTAAACGTATGCCAAAGGTCTAACTATTTAACACATTCATACATAGTAAACAATCTTCACCATAGCGATGCTTACCAAATAGTTCTCCATTACAAATGTGGAAGCCTTCACTATATAATACGGCGAGATTATCCTTACTTGGTAATGGTTTCTTTACATGTTTAATTGAACTTTTATTATCTTTTTCCTTACTCACTGGTTTGTTGTCTTTTTCAACACGGCTAGCAACTTTGACCGCTTCAACGTCTTGTTCGCTCTTAGCCATTAATGATTTTAAGTTATCATTTTCAACTTGTAATGCAACATTTTCTTCAATAAGTTGGATAGATAATGCTTTCAATTCACTCATTTCTTGATTTAATTGATTAACATTACTTTCAAGTCTTACAACTTTTTCAAATAGGTCATTGCGGTTCAAAAGTAACGTGCCTCCTTAATTAAAAGCTTCTAATTCTTCCATTTTATATTCTAATGGTTGTTCTAAACCATCGATTTTAACTTGCATTGAGATGTCTAAAATATTTAATCCGATAACTTGTCCCTTACCTTCAGGTGTCACAATCTTATCACCTAAATCAGGCAATTGTGCTCTTGCTTCTTCATAGAAATCATTTTCATATTTTAAGCAACACATTAATCGACCACAAGCACCGGAAATTTTAGTTGGATTTAAAGATAAGTTTTGGTCTTTAGCCATCTTGATTGAAACCGGTTCAAAATCCCCTAAGAACGTTGCACAACATAGCGAACGTCCACATGGACCGATACCACCTAATAATTTCGCTTCATCTCGAACACCAATTTGTCTTAACTCAATACGCGTTTTTAAATTTTGAGCTAAATGTTTCACGAGTTTACGGAAATCAATGCGATCATCTGCTGTAAAATTAAAAATCACTTTTGATTTATCTAATGTATATTCGCAATTAACTAATCGCATATCCAACTGTTGTTCTTTAACTAAGTCTTTACATAACTGTAATGCATCGGTTGCATCTCTATCATTTTGATAATATGTTTCGATATCTTGATCAGTAGCAACACGTATAATTTCTTTTAAAGGTAATGTAACATCACCATCTTCAACGTCTTTAGGCGGGAACTTAACACTCCCAATTTCAATGCCACGTTTAGATTCGACAACAACCCAATCATTCACATTTACGTCTAAATCTTTAGGCGCATAATATTCCAATTTCCCAGCTTTTTGAAATTGGACACCTACGATATTTGGCATTCTAACTCACACCTTTGATTACTATTTGTTCAAATACAAGCGTCGGATTAACATTTTGCATTAATTTTTTGTGCGCTTCTGTAATTTGATCGTACATGATAATAATTTGATTTAACGATAACTGGCTCGCATATTTTTCTATGTTACCTTTTAAATCTGAGTATATAAAATGATGATCAATCCCTATTTTGGCATGCATAATATCTTCAAAAAATGCATTTACCGTTGCTAACGTTAGAGATTGTAACTTTCTGTTTTTAGCATGTTTTAATAATTCTATTATTCCTATTAACGCCATAGGTTTATTTGTTAATAATAACTCACACCAATGTAAGATTACTTTCCTAAGTGCGACTAAATCATGTTCTTCATTTAAACCTTTAGCTGTTTCGAGTTGGGTAGTATAGCTACTTAACATTTCCGCTACAGCTCTATTGATATCTTCTTCAACTAATCTATCTATAAAGTGCTGTTTATCACTTGGTTTAAAATAAACATGCTGACAACGTGAATGAATTGTATTGAGAATTTGTTCTGGCTTCGTTGATAGCAAAATGGCTATCGTATTCTCAGGAGGCTCTTCTAAAAATTTTAATATACTATTTTCCCCTTGAACAGTAAGCTTTTCAAAGTCCTCAATAATATAAACTTTATGTGTGCCTTCAATTGGTAATTGATTCATTCGATGAACCAATTGTTCAATTTGTTCTTTCTTAATTGAATTCTCCTCAGATGACACATACATGAAGTCTGGTTGGTTGAACGTTTCTACTTTCATTTCACATTGTTGATTCCCATTACATAGAATAAGTTTTGCAAATTCCATCGCGACGTGCTTCATTGATTGAGCATCATCACCTTCAAACAAATAGGCGTGCGATAGTTTATTTGAATGATACGCATTCGCTAATTTTTGTTGTTCATCCATGCTTGCTTACTCCTTATTCAACTTTATAATATAAAAAGAGGTTAGGACCAAAGCATTTAGAATTTAGGCAAACTCACTGATAAGCAACATTATGACTCAAATTTTGTCGAATCACGCTTCTCTACAACGTAACATGTTGCAAATGAGTTTACTAAACCTGCCTTTAAACACCATGCATTAGTGTCCCAGAGCATAAGCCGTTTTGTCCCAACCTCGAATATTGTATATTCATCTAAGGTGTCTTAATTTCATTTTCATTGTTTTAAAATTTATTTATTAAAATCTATGGAATGATTCGACTGGCATTACAAATACTGTAGCGCCTCCCACTTCCACTTCAACAGGATAAGGTATGTATGAATCTGCACTACCACCCATTGGTGTCATTGGTGAAACAAGTTGATCTCTATTACCACAAGTATGATCGATAACTGCTAAAATATCATCTACACGATCATCATCTACACCACATAAGAAAGTAGTGTTACCGGCTCTTAAAAATCCACCAGTCGTTGCTAATTTTGTAGCTCTAAAGTTATTTTTTACGAGTTGGTCTGAAAGTTCCTGACTATCCTGATCTTGAACGATCGCTATAATCATTTTCATCTTAAAACACCTCTTCTAGTTATTATATCATAATTATTTTAAAAAATTTAAGATTATCTCATAAGTTTCATTGACTACATCATCAATATGACGTGTCGCATCTACTACTGCGAAACGTTCAGGTGTTTCTTGAATGATTTGTCGATATCCTTCAATCACCTTCTCGTGAAACGCAATATCTTCTTTATCAAGTCGATTCTGATCTCGTTGGTTTTTGAGAATTCTATCTCTACCCACTTCAGCCGTAATGTCTAAATAAACCGTTAAATCTGGATAAAGTCCATTAATTGCAAAGTCATTTAATTGTTTCACTTCTTCAATACCTATACCCCTTGCATAACCTTGATATGCAAGAGAACTATCAATATATCTATCACATAAGACAATTTTATCATCTTTCAACGCAGGCACAACTTTTTCTACTAGATGCTCTCTTCTTGATGCAGCAAATAGCATTGCTTCCGTGCGAATATCCATATTTGCACCTTCCAATACCACCTTACGTATTTCTTCACCAGTTGGCACACCACCTGGTTCTCTAGTAGCAATTAATTGATAATCCTGTGCTAACTTTTCAGACACACGTTGCAATACAGTTGTTTTACCTGAACCCTCAGGACCCTCAAACGTTATAAATGCCGACATTTCATTCATCCTTAACTAATATTTTTTCATTTTTTATACCTTCAACTTTATCACCTTTTTGAAGGTATTCTCGCATTAATTTTATCATATTTCGGGTTATTCTTTCCCCTTTTAAACAAACAGGAATTCCCGGTGGGTACGGTATAATATGCGCTGCTAAAATGCTATGCTCAGCATGATCAATATGCATCCATGTTACCTCACCATTCTCACTAGGGAAATACTTACCTTCATCGACTGGAAGTTGAATCGACGACATTGGTTTATGTGTTGACCGTACTGGCAAGTTCAAATAAGTGATCTTGTTTAATAATGCTTCGAATGGATACGTATCATCTTCATGCCATAGTGGCAACACAAGCAACACTTGCTTATCATCAGCTAATTCAACATATATACCTAATTTTTCAAACCATGTTTGTATTTCAAACCCAGAATATCCCGGATATTGAATTAATAATTTTAAAGGATCACTCACACAGACTGTAGTTAAGCCAGTCTTATTT
Source organism: Staphylococcus sp. GDY8P47P (assembly GCF_016892225.1). NCBI lineage: Bacteria > Bacillati > Bacillota > Bacilli > Caryophanales > Staphylococcaceae > Staphylococcus > Staphylococcus sp. GDY8P47P. The sequence goes on from NZ_JAFENV010000030.1 coordinate 37,646, forward strand.
AATGTATCTATAAGTTGCTTTCTTTTTTCCAGAAATATGGAACTATCATAATCAACATAAAATTGGTGTGCGAGTTCAAGGCTAGCCATAACTAAATACGATGGACTTGACGTTTGAAAATACCCTAAATATCGAACTATTTCATCTTTTAACGGGGCATTTTTATGAATAAATAATATGGAACCCATCGTGAGCGCAGGCAACGTTTTATGATAAGACTGCACCACATAATCCGCACCACTTTCTAGCGCCGACTTAGGAAAATGGTCTAAGTTAAAATGGGCACCATGGGCTTCATCAACTAATACTGGGATTGCTTCACTATGTGCCCTATCAACAAATTCATTAATATCAAAACATTCACCATAATAATTTGGATATGTGACAATTGCTAACTTTTGATGATTAAACTTCATATTATGTACGTCTGGACCTAAGTATTGATCACTATCCCTACTTTTAGTCATCGCAAGTATATCCGCAGGTTGTTGTACAATATCTAAGCCGTGAAAGACGGACTTGTGAACATTACGACTAATTAAATAGTCCCCGTTTCTTTTTGAAAAGGATTGTATCACTGATAAAATACCTGATGTTGTACCATTAATTAAGAAATAGGCATTATAGTCTGGATGTTTACGACAATGCTGCATACTTTGCAATATGATATCTTCAGGGTGATGTAAATCATCTAAACCAGTAATTTCGGTCATATCCATTTTAAAGTCTAAATTTTTTATACGGCCAATTGTCCCATTTTTATGACCAGGTACGTGTAATGAAATAGCCTTTTCATTAACCAATTGAGATAATTTTTCAAAAATTGGAAGTTCCATACTATACACACTTTCTAACAGATTTAGCGCACTTGCGATAAATCATCATCGCCATTACGTTGCTCAATCCACTTCGTTTTTAATAACCCCATAACATAAGAATCTTTGTACTTCCCTTGTGTATAAAAGTGTTCTTTTAATTCACCTTCAATAGTAAAGCCTGCCTTTTTATATATGTGCACGGCTTTTTCATTATTCACATCTACATAGAGATATACTTTATTCAAGTTCAAGACTAAAAAGGCATAATCAATCGCCATTTTAAATGCTTTTTTAGCATATCCTTTATTACCATATTGACTGTCTATAATAATTTGAATTTCACAATTTCTATGTACAAAATTGATTTCTACTAGCTCTACTACACCAATAGATGTTTGGTTATCTTCAATAATAAATCGTCTTTCTGATTCATCTAAAATGTGTTTTTGATACAACGTTTTTAATTCACTTAATGACTCATATGGCTCTTCAAACCAATAAGACATAATCGTATATTCATTATTTAGATGATGTACAAATTGTAAATCTGTTTCTTCTAATGCTCTAATTATCATTTTTAGCACTCCTTTAATTACAGTTTATGCAAGTAAATTAATGAAGTAAAGCAACTCAATTATTTTATTTGTCGAATATTTTATTTCAGAATATAAAGCTGAAATTTAAGGTCTTTTAATTTTAAGCATAAAAAAAGAGACCTTTCGATCTCGATATCAGCTCATCACATCCATACGATTTGCCTGGCAACGTCCTACTCTAGCGGAACGTAAATCGGCTACCATCGCCGCTAAGAACCTTACTTTACTTCGAGACAAGCGCTCGCATCTTTCTTCCTTTTCTAAAATTGCTTGCTCTTTTAGCTCTACTAAACTCGCTTCTCAATTTTCTCAACTCATCAGCTTCAAACGTTTTCTCTTCGTAAAGCCATTATACATATATCATTAAACCTTCGGTTTGATTTTTTAAGCATAAAAAAAGAGACCTTACGGTCTCGATATCGGCTCATCGCATCCATACGATTTGCCTGGCAACGTCCTACTCTAGCGGAACGTAAATCAGCTACCATCGTCGCTAAGAACCTTACTTTACTTCGAGGCAAGCGCTCGCATCTTTCTTCCTTTTCTAAAATTGCTTGCTCTTTTAGCTCTACTAAATTCGCTTCTCAATTTTCTCAACTCATCAGCTTCAAACGCTTTCTCTTCGTAAAGCCATTATACATATATATCATTAAACCTTCGGTTTGATTTTTTAAGCATAAAAAAAGAGACCTTACGGTCTCGATAACGGCTCATCGCATCCATACGA
>NZ_JAFENV010000031.1:0-17254 GCF_016892225.1 Staphylococcus sp. GDY8P47P
AGAACATTATGTCCCGGACTCAGTTATGTATAAAAACATGCGATTTAAGAAATAATTAAAAATAAATTGGAAGGTTATGTTTAAATAGACTCATATCACTTACGAGTGATAAAAACTTAATAATCTTAGTCTTTAAATTTAATAGTTATTGTTTTGGTAATCGAGGTAAATGGTTTTGTTTGTAGTTGCGAAATCATTAATCCTTTTACCATATGTTGTAAGTGTTGTGAATGGTTTTGGTTAACCATTTCAATATTAGTAATGTCCCATCGAACATTATTAATAAAGAAGCTTCTAATTTATTTAGAAGTTATCTTAATTTGTTTTCTTCGTGTAGTTAAACGTATTCATTAATAAGCCATCCCAACTTATTAATGAAACAAGCAAAGTTACTGAAGTTGAAACTCAGTGGAAGGTATTTAACTTAGCTATTGTATGATATAGAAGTTAAATATTTTCAGGATGTAAGCTATTGTAAAATTTTCATAATTAATAACATCCCCAAAGATTGAAATAACTGTAAAAAACATTCCCTTAATATGAAAGTCGCGAGTTCCTCCCAAGCTCGCGACTTTTGTCGTTAATAAAAACTGTACCCAAACGATTGGATACAGTATGTTGCACTATTTATATAAATTTGGTTTTAAATTTTTAAATACAGGGATAGTCTCGCGTTGAATATCAACTTCTTTAAGATCGATATTATGAGCAATAGTATCTTCTTCGTTACCCAGTTCAGCTAAAATCTCACCATTTGGATTGATAATCATAGAATGACCAGCATAGTCTGTATTACCATCGTTTCCCGTTCCATTACATGCAATAATAAATATATCATTTTCAATTGCACGTGCTTGAAGCAAGGCTTTCCAATGATTTAACCTTGGTGTAGGCCATTGTGCAACATAAAATGCAACTTGTGCACCATTGCGCGCTGGATATCTCAATAATTCAGGGAAACGCAAATCGTAACAAATAATTTGTGTTGCTAGCGTACCTGATGAAAGTGAAAATGGTTCTGGGACTGCTTTACCATCTTCTAAATATGTCGGTTCATCCAACATAGGGACTAAATGAACTTTATCGTACTTATTAATTCGATGTCCTTCTCTAGAAACAGTAAATGCAGTATTATAAACTTTACCATTTCTGATATTAGAAACGGAACCAGCGACAATATCGACATGATATTGTTGTGCTAATGATTGAATGAACGGGAAACTGCGACTAAGTTCTCTATCAGCTTTTTGGTTCAACTCATTTAATGCATAACCGTTATTCCACATTTCCGGCAGAACAACGACCTCTGTATCTGCTTCTAATTTATTTTCAAACCAACTTTTAATTTTATTTTCATTTTTTTCAACGTTACCGTATTCAACATAAAATTGAAATATTTGTACTTTCATTTTTAAAATCTCCTCATCCCAAGATTAACTCTAATTTACTAAATTAAAAAAAGAAAATCAAAAATTGAGCGAGTTTCTTAATCTATGTAGATGCTCTAGAAAAATACGTTAAAAAAGACTCAACTTCAAATAGAACAAAGTGTCTAAGTAGAAATTGAGTCTTTAATGATTGATTTAACTAAATAAGTTATAGATAAATTATTTTTTAACGATGAATCTGTTGTCAGTAGGTTGAATTTCTTTCTCACCAGCTTGTTCACGGATATCTCCGAACGGCATTTGAGCTACAAGTTTCCATGAAGCTGGGATATCAAATGATTGTGTAGTAATTTGATCAACTAATGGATTGTAGTGTTGTAAAGAAGCGCCAATACCTTTTGAACTTAAAGCAGTCCAGATAGCAAATTGGTGCATTGCATTCGTTTGAACTGACCAGTTTGCAAAGTTATCAGCATAATTTGGCATTTGTTCTTGCAAACCTTTAATAACATCTTCATCTTCAAAATAAAGAATTGTACCATAAGCATGTTTGAAGCCATCAATGCGTTGCTCGGTTGGAGCGAAATCACGATCAGGACCCATAACATCTTTTAATACGGTTTTAGTATTATCCCAGAATTTGTGATGTTGATCATTTAATAATAATACAATTCTTGTTGATTGAGAGTTGAAAGCTGAAGGTGTGTATTTAATGATATGTTCAATCATATCTTCGAGTTCTTTGTCACTAATTGAAATGGTAGTTTCAGTACTATAAATTGTACGTCTATCTTCAATCTCTTGTAAAAATGGTTTCGTTTTTGATTTGCTAAATAAGCCCATGTAAAATCTCCTTTGTTTATATAAGTTATATCCTAAGTATAAATATTATACTTAGGTTTGTAAAATGTTTTTTTACAAAAAATGTCAAAAGTATTAATATTTTTTATCATTAATCATATATCCATGCATAATAGATAAATATTCTTTATACTGAAAGTGTTATAAAACACAAGGAGGTGGAAGATTGATGAAAAAGAAATTAGCCCAAACTAGTCTGATTTTAGCATTGAGTACATCTGTGATAGGTCATGAGCACGAGGTGAAAGCTGCAGATAAAAATCAACCGGCTACAGATGAGGTTAATCAGAATGCGGTTATTACAGATACACGTACACAAAATGATTTAAGTAATCAGAATGACTATTATGACAATCATCAATCTGATACCCAAGATACTGCTGTTTCAGAAAAAAACTCAGGTAGTCAAAACCATGGAGAGATGAAACCAACTACTGAGAATAATGATGATACGCAGTTAGATCATGACAATACTATGAATCATGATAATGCAACTGATAACAGTCAACCGGAGAACGATGATGGCAATGATACCGAGGAAAATTCAAGTAAACCAGGAAATAGTCATCCAGGTAACCAAGAAGGAGAAAACAATCCCGGAAATCAAGATGTAGACAAGCCAAATGAAGAACACAAACCCGGTGAGAACGAAACGGATAAACCAGATGAAGGAAGCAACTCTGATGAGAGCGATACAGCGCATCCTGGTGATAAAGATCAATCTGGGGAAAATAACTCAGGTAATCAAGAAGGAGAAGGCCAGCCCGGGGATAGTGATACAGACAAACCAGACGAAGGCAACAAGCCAGGTGAGGGCGAATCCAATCAACCAGGCGATCAAGAAACGGATAAACCAGGTGATGAAGACAAACCTGGAGCGACTGGAAAGGATCAACCTGGTGAAGGAAGTAAGCCAGGGAACGATGATTCAGGTCAACATAATGGAGGAAGCAAGCCAGGCAATCAAGGAACAGATAAACCAGGTGATGAAGACAAACCTGGAGCGACTGGAAAGGATCAACCTGGTGAAGGAAGTAAGCCAGGGAACGATGATTCAGGTCAACATAATGGAGGAAGCAAGCCAGGCAATCAAGGAACAGATAAACCAGATGAAGGAAATAAGCCAGGAGAAAGTGATAATCCTCAGCAACCACCAAACCATGATGGCAATACACATTCTGGCTCTAATCAAGGTGAACACAACACAGGTTCCGGACAAAACGGTTCAAACAATGGTTCGCAAAACCATTCCAATGGAAGTTCTAACAATCATAATTCAAATAATCGTGGAAATCACCAGGATGAACACTCAGGACATTCAAATTCAAATGATATGACAAATCATAATCCACAAGAAAATAATCATGGAACTAATCAAGGACAACAACCGACTTGGTCACATCACGATCATAATGTGTCTGATTCAATGATTCATCATATATATCCGAATAAGCACCAAAATCAATCAGAAATGAATGGTTCAACTACGACTAATCAATGGTATTATGGTGGACGTTTACAACATAATCATAACCAAAATGATACGGAAGTCTATACAAATAATAATCATAGACAAAATCAATTGCCATTCTATAGTCAATCTGCACTTTTAAACAGATTAAATGATTTGGCTAATGGTTCATATAAATATAATCCATATATCATTAATCAGGTTAATAGGTTAGGCAATAATAATGAGTACATTTCAAATCAAGATTTTTATAGACTTTTTCGCAAACAATCATTTAATAATCAATACTTAGATTACTTGCAAAAAGGCTCAAACTACTTTAGATTTGAGTATTTTAATCCATTAAACTCAAAAAAATATTACAAAAATTTAGATGAGCAAGTATTGGCACTCATCACGGGTGAAATTGGCTCAATGCCAGACTTGAAAAAACCAAGTGATAGGGATAAAGAAGAAGAGGCTGATATTCAGAGTCACGATGAAGATAAAATTATAGATAGTAACGAGGAGAGTAAAGAAGCGGAAAATAATGATAAATATAAAAACATTAATATAGCTTTAATCACATCTATAATTGTGATTTTCGTAGGTGTCACTGGTAGATTTATTTATAGAAAAATTAAAAACTAAAAGAAAAACAGGAGTGGGACAGAATTTTGTCCCACTCCCGTTAACTTTTACATAAATAAATGAACAATAAAATTACTTTGTTCTTGTAACTGCTTAACCGTATCACCAAAGAAAAATTGGACTGCAACTACAAAACCATTTTGTAGCATGTGGATAATAATTGGAACTGAAATGCGTTTAGTTAAGACATAAGCAAGCGAGAATAACATGCCCATTCCAAAGTATATGAAGAAAAATTTAACATCATTATGTGCGATTGCAAATAAAATTGAACTTACAATAGAAGCAATTAAAAATGCAACAATTCGGTTTCCTTTAATTTTATTATAAATTTCACCGAATATAACCTTTCTGAATATATATTCTTCTAGTATTGGACCGACAATTGAGATTAATAATATGAATACTGGAAGCTGTTTAGCAATTGCCATTATTCTCTCAGTATTAGGACTTTGCTGTGGTTGACCAACTAACCACATAGTGATTAGACTAGCTATCATTTGATATATCATAACTACTACAAATCCTAGTAATGCCCATGGTAAAATGTAGCGTTTAGGTTCTTTATATCCTTGCTCTAATCTAGTTGGATTTTTAATGATACTGTTTAACCAAATAATTAATAAAGCTGCGATTACAAATAAAATCACTTGAGTATAAACGCCAGCTTTTGCAAGTTCCATCCCTCTTAAATTACTAAAGAAAGGTAAATGCTGTATTAATAAGGGTAAGAACTGTGCTAAAGCATAAATAACAATGGTAAGAAATGCTACCCAAATTCTTTTCATTCTATTCCTCCAAAAATAATAATCAACATTAGTTAGTTTATCGTAAATTTGTATGTTATACAAAATATAGATAATCCTTTCGCTTGAAAAATTGACCAAATTTGATTAATATAAGATGTAGATTAGCACTCAATTATTTCGAGTGCTAAAAAGGAACCTGTTAAGGAGGAACGATCATGCTTAAACCATTAGGAAATCGTGTGATTATTGAACGCAAAGAACAAGAACAAACAACAAAAAGTGGCATTGTACTTACTGACAGTGCGAAAGAAAAGTCTAACGAAGGTGTAGTAGTAGCTGTTGGAACTGGACGAGTTCTAGACAATGGTGAAAGGGTTGCTCCAGAGGTTAAAGAAGGAGACCGAGTAGTATTCCAAGAATACGCTGGTTCAGAAGTTAAACGTGGAGATGAAACATACTTAATTTTAAATGTTGAAGATCTACTTGCTATTATTGAAGACTAAAATTTTATAAATAATCAACATTAAATATATTGACATAATGGAGGTACATTAAATGGCTAAAGACTTAAAATTTTCTGAAGATGCAAGACAAGCAATGTTACGTGGTGTAGATAAATTAGCCAATGCCGTTAAAGTTACAATTGGACCTAAAGGACGTAATGTAGTTTTAGATAAAGAGTATGTCGCACCATTAATTACAAATGATGGTGTCACAATTGCCAAAGAAATTGAACTAGAAGATCCTTACGAAAATATGGGTGCGAAATTAGTTCAAGAAGTAGCGAATAAAACAAACGAAATTGCTGGTGATGGCACTACAACAGCAACTGTATTAGCTCAAGCTATGATTCAAGAAGGGTTAAAAAACGTCACAAGTGGTGCGAACCCAGTTGGACTGCGTGAAGGTATCGATAAAGCTGTAAGAGTAGCGGTACAAGCACTACACGATATCTCTCAAAAAGTAGAAAATAAAAATGAAATTGCGCAAGTTGGTGCTATTTCAGCAGCAGATGAAGAAATTGGTAAATATATTTCTGAAGCAATGGATAAAGTGGGTAATGACGGTGTTATTACAATTGAAGAATCAAATGGACTAGATACAGAATTAGAAGTTGTTGAAGGTATGCAGTTTGATAGAGGATATCAATCACCATACATGGTTACAGATTCAGATAAAATGATTGCTGAATTAGAAAGACCATATATTTTAGTGACAGATAAAAAAATCTCTTCTTTCCAAGATATCTTACCTTTATTAGAACAAGTCGTGCAATCAAGTCGTCCAATTTTAATTGTAGCTGACGAAGTTGAAGGTGATGCTTTAACTAATATCGTATTAAACCGTATGCGTGGTACATTTACTGCAGTTGCAGTTAAAGCACCTGGTTTTGGTGATCGTCGTAAAGCGATGTTAGAAGACTTAGCAATCCTAACTGGCGCTACAGTTATTACGGATGATCTAGGTTTAGAATTAAAAGACGCATCCATTGATATGCTAGGTAGTGCCAACAAAGTTGAAGTAACTAAAGATAATACTACAGTTGTCGATGGCGACGGAGATGACAATAGTATTGATGCACGTGTCAGTCAAATCAAAGCACAAATTGATGAAACGGATTCTGATTTTGATAAAGAGAAATTACAAGAACGTTTAGCTAAATTAGCTGGTGGTGTTGCAGTAATTAAAGTCGGAGCTGCATCTGAAACTGAATTGAAAGAACGTAAATTACGTATTGAAGATGCCTTAAACTCTACACGTGCTGCAGTTGAAGAAGGCATCGTTGCCGGTGGTGGTACAGCATTAGTAAACATCTATAATAAAGTAGAAGAAATAGAAGCGGAAGGTGATGTGGCAACAGGCGTGAATATCGTACTTAAAGCGTTATCTGCACCTGTACGTCAAATCGCTGAGAATGCTGGCCTTGAAGGTTCGGTAATTGTTGAGAGATTAAAACATGCAGATGCAGGTATTGGATTCAATGCCGCAACGAATGAATGGGTAAATATGCTTGAAGAAGGCATCGTTGACCCTACAAAAGTAACGCGTTCTGCATTACAACATGCTGCAAGTGTTGCTGCGATGTTCTTAACTACAGAAGCAGTAGTTGCAACTATCCCTGAACCAGATAATAATGACAATCCAGGTATGGGTGGCATGCCAGGCATGATGTAATCCACGTCATAAGCTAATTAGATTTAGTAACATAAGCGCTTTTCAAAAGATGACTTCTTTTGAAAAGCGTTTTTTGATTGAAAAAATATTTTAATAATAAAGATATGAAATTTAGGTTTAAATTATAGTTGGTAAATACATATTTTAATTGGATGGAATATTATATAATAAATTTATAAATAATTGGTGGTGATGAGATGCAAACGTATGCGGATAAAGATGCTTTAATAATTGAAATTAGGAAAAGAGCCGATTTATTTATTCACGAATTTAGTGATGTATCAGAAGCAGAAAAGGATATATATAAAACTGGTATTGATAGGACACCAGCGCAAATGATTGCATATCAGTTAGGATGGTTAAATTTAATTCAATCTTGGGAAAGGGATAATAAAAATAATATATCCGTTGTAACACCTAGCCCGAATTATAAGTGGAATAATTTAGGGGGACTATATCAAGAATTTTATCAAACCTACTCAAATTACACATTAGAACAACTTATTAATCAGTTTAATGAAGAAGTAGATAGCATGATTGAATTAATTAAAAGTTTAGATGATAAAACATTATTTGAGAGTGATAAAAGGCAATGGGCGTCATCAACGTCTTCCAAATGGCCGGTTTGGAAGTGGATTCATATTAACACAGTAGCACCATTTAAGACATTTAGAACCAAAATTAGAAAGTGGAAGAAAACAGAATTAGATAGATAACTTTATAAAAACGAGTCTAGGACATAAATAATATAATGGAGCTATTTTGCAAATCCGCAGTAGCTGACTGAACTGAGAAGGCGCTTAANNTTTAGTCATCCTTGCGGGCGGGGCCCCAACAAAGAGAATTTCATCAAGAAATCCTACAAGCAAAGCAAGTTGGGAGAGGGACGACGAATTTTAAAAGAATTCTGTCCCACTCCCGTTTTTTACATTATTTAAGAATGATAATAGAAAAATTTATAATAAATCTAGTAACCATGCTCCAAATAGAATGAATAGGGTGAGTAATCCTATGAAAAAATATAAATTTTTGGGTACATGTCCGGTTGACGTAAATGCGTAAAGATACAAATGATATGACGTTAAGATAAAATTAATAATAAGCAATATTAAAAAAATAGTTACCATTAAAATCACAACTTTCGAGTTATTTTGTCGTTCAGAATGATTGACTTATTCGAATAAGAGAACTTTTTCTTAACATCATAATTATATTACTTCATTATATCGATTGTTTACTTTAAATCATCTATTGCTTTAGCGATTGATTCAAACACATGTGGAATATCATCTTTTTCAATACAACTAAACGCAATTCGGATATCAGAGTCATTTAAAGCAATGATTCCAATTGAATATTCATTGATTAAATGCGTACGAAGTTCTTCAGGATTTACGCCATTGACTTTGACTGCCATGAAATAACCTGAGTTAAAATCATATGCTTGCCAATGATTTTTGTATTTATCATCATATACAACTGACTTAGTTACTTCATATCGTTGTTGTAAAGTATCAATATTTTGTTGGATTTCTTTATCAAATTGGTCATGATGTTCTAAGACGTATTTAATAGCACTTTGTGAAGGCATTGGTCCACTTGAAATATTACTTCGTATTAAACCTTTAACTTTCGCCTCTAATACTTCTTTAGCTGTATGATTGCTTAGACCAAATGTAAGGAAACCAACACGTAGTCCCCAAGCAAAGAATTCTTTAGTAGCGCCATCTAAACGAATCGGTAATATATTATTTGATTCAATTTGATTTAATGCAGTAAATATAGATTGGCGATACACATCTTCATAAAATAAGCCGTAGTAAGCATCGTCAACAACAGCTATCACTTTTGTGCCCTTTTCAGCAAGTGAACGAATAGCTGATACTATAGTTGTAACTTCATCTTTATTCGGTGTATAACCAGTAGGATTGTTAGGGTAATTCAGAATGAGTACGACTTTATCTTGATTGTAGTTGTCTAAAGTAGTCACTAAATCATTTGTTGTATAGTGACCTTCTTGATTAAATATTGAATATGTCTCAATATTTGCTGAATGACGTGTTTCATATATTAATTTATAGTTACCCCAATTGTGTGTAGGTACTAAGATCGTATCGCCATTTTCTACAAATAAATCAGCAATTAGAGATAAACCATGAGTCAACGCATTAGTGACAATTGGTCTACTAATCGTTTCTTTTGATAAATCAGGATTTTCTTTGAGCATTTTATCTTGCCATAAATCTCTTAAAGCTTCTAATCCTTGTGGTGGTGCATACGGAAATACGTCATCAGGTGATAGATGATTATAGACATCAAATAACGTATCAGCATACATTTTTCCATCTTTATTTGTAGCCATACCAATAGTCGCATTGTATTTTGTTTTTTTAGCATCAGCCGATTGAGATAATATACCTTTTGGATAGTACATAGATTGGCCTAGCGTTGAAAGCATACTTAAAATTTCAGGACAATCATCAACAAGTTGATTATTTAAGTTTTGAGCTAATGGGTTCATTTATTTAACCTCACTTTTTTTAGTGTTTAATAATATATTATCTTTAAATGTCATAAAGATAAAGTGTTCCTATTATGATTACATAGAATTGATAGTTAAGATTCTTATAAATCGAACATTTGTTCGCTTTTTGTGTTAAAATGATGACAGGTCATCATAAGATATGACACTTTTCATTTGGAGGTGTAGTGTAATGTCGTGGCTATTAGAGGGTATGGTGACACTGATTACGGGTGGAATACTCGTCATATTTCGTGTTTGGTTAGAATCTAAGTGGAAAGATAAGTAGATGACCATACACAAAAGCCCCTAACTTGCCGTCACAAGTTAGGGGCTGTGTAATGTAATTCGTGGATACACTTAAATTTTAACATATGGAAGCATATTTTCAATTTTAAATATCCATTGAAACCGTAATATGTCTTGATGTTTGTTATAATACGGTTATTGAGGTGTTAATTATGATGAAACATTTAACTAAGATTTTCGTGACCTTGGCAATTGTATTATTTGTTATTGGTTATTACTTACAAGCTTCAGGACATGAAGATCAAGGCGTTAAATTATTATTAGCTGCAATCATGTTTATGATATGTGCTTTTATTAATCGTAGTAATGATAGAAAGAAAAATAAAAAATAGCACTTTAAGAATCTCAGACATAAATAATATACTCATGCTATTTTGCAATTTCACAGTAGCTGACTGAACTGAGAAGGCGCTTAAGTCAAGCGTTTCTCAGTTTTAGTCAACCTTGCGGGCGGGGCCCCAACAAAGAAAATTTCACTAAGAAATTCTACAAGCAAAGCAAGCTGGGTGTGGGAGAGAATTTTAATAATTCTCTCCCACTTTCTTATTGTATCTAGTATATATATACAATTTTTCTTAATAACGTGTTTTATGGGGATATTTACGTATATGACTTTACAAACGTGTATATAGTGTGTATATTATGTATATACAGTTATTAAAGGGGGACATCAATGAAAATTATTCTAAAAAACACCAGTGAACAACCCATTTATGAACAAATCAAGCAACAAATCAAAGAAAATATTTTAAAAGGCTATGTTGAAGCTGGTAGCCACTTACCTTCGATGCGTGAGCTGGCAAAAGATTTGCAAGTGAGTCTAATCACGACTAAGAGAGCTTACGAAGATTTAGAAAAAGATGGATTTGTTACAACTGTTCGAGGAAAAGGCACCTTTGTTAAAGAACAAGATAGTTCAATATTAAAAGAAAAGCAATTCTTTGTAATAGAAAATCTTGCTCGATTAATGATCAAAGAAGCTAAAACAATCGATATGCCTCTGAAAGAATTAAAAGAAATATTAACTTTAATTTATGAGGAGGAAGAAGAATGAATGTCATTGAAGTAAAAAATGTATCGTATCAAAATAAAGCATTTTCAATTAACAATCTTTCATTCAATATTCCTCAAGGATTTGTAACTGGGTTCATTGGGGCTAACGGCGCAGGAAAAACGACAATGATTCGGTTGATAATGGATATATTAGAACCTAGTAATGGTGATATTTTCATTTTCGGTGAACGAATTACAAATAAACCGAAATGGATTAAAAATAAAATAGGTTTTGTTTATTCTGAAATTTACTTTAATCAACAATGGACTCCAAAAAAACTTGAAAAAATGGTATCACCATTTTATAGTGATTGGGATTCAGAAACGTTCAAATATTACTTAGAGAAATTTAAACTGCCTTTTAATGATAAAATTAAGCATTTCTCAACAGGTATGAAAATGAAATTGTCACTAGCGCTTGCTTTGAGTCACCATGCAGAATTATTCATTTTGGATGAGCCAACTGCAGGTTTAGACCCAATCGTTCGCAATGAAGTGTTAGAAATATTACAAAGTGAACTACTCGATGAAAATAAGACATTATTTATTTCAACGCATATCATTTCAGACCTAGAAAAAATTGCTGACTATCTTGTACACATAAAAAATGGAGAAATTATCATGCAAGGATTCCGCCATCAATTACAAGAACAATACGCAATAGTACAAGGTGATAATGAAGATTTAGACGAAGAATTAAATCGTTTATTTCTTTATAAAGAAGTGAAATCGACTGGATTTAAAGGATTTACGCAACATGCTCAAGTGTTTAAAGAATTGTTTGGAAACAACGTTAATATTCAACAACCTACAATAGAAGAACTGATGATTTATATCGAAAAATCTCATCTGCGTGACAATCAACAAGAATTTCAGCAAAGTAGGTTGGTAAAATGAAGCAATTATTAATTAGAAATTTTAAATGTCGAAGTGTAACAATAGTCATTTATCTTGCGTTATTGCTCTTTAATCCACTATATGCATTGGTACTTTCTAAAACCGAACTTTATTTTCTGTTCTATGCACCCATTGCTATCAAATTAATGGTTGTCAGCATTTTAGATTCTGGACATTTATTTAGATTGCATAGAAGGTTAGGTGGAAAAAGTTCGTATTTATTTTACGAAAGCTTACCTGTTTCTAAGAAAGATATGCTCAACGCAAATTATATTACATGTATTGTGTTGACGTTATTTGGTGGATGTATCATCGCATTATATAATTTTCAATCGTCCAATATAGATTTTGGAGATTTAAGGTATTCAACTGCAATAGCTTTTATATTCGTGAATTTTTTCAGCATTCCAATTGCATTTAGTAGGAACACTGAAAGAAAGCGTGAAGGCATAGCTTATGCACCATATATTATGATTATGATGTTGGCTATACCATTTGCAATAACAACGGTATTCGCAGTTATTAATGTACTCGTGTTCCAACGCTACTATACCTATAATGTGTTAGGCGTCTATTACAATTACGGTTTATTGATTTTAAGTATTATTTGGATGATTATAAACTATTTGATTCAATTAAAACGTATCAATCAGCGTGAAAATAAAGGAGGGCTTACATGAAATTAGAAAACATTACAAAAACATATGGAGATAATGATGTTTTAGATAGTATCAATTTTGATTTTGGAGATAGTCAAATTGTAGGTTTAATTGGTAAAAATGGTGTTGGTAAAACAACATTAATGAAAGTAATGAATGGTAATATTATTAATTTCAAAGGAAAGGTTCATTTAAATGATAACGAGAACGTAGGTTATCTTATTGAACATCCAAAGTTCTATGATAATAAAACAGGTTTAAATAACTTGAGATTATTTGCTCAGGTTCTAGGAAAAGGTTTCGACAAAGATTATACAGATAAAATTATAGACGCATTTGGTATGAGACCATACATTAAGAAAAAGGTAAAAAAATATTCAATGGGTATGAAACAAAAACTAGCGATTGCTGTTTCATTAATGAATAAACCGAAATATTTAATATTAGATGAACCAACCAATGGTATGGATCCAGATGGCTCGATTGATGTCTTAGAAACGATTCAATCATTAGTGAATGATTTAGGAATGAAAATATTAATTTCAAGCCATAAATTAGAAGATATAGAATTGATTTGTGATAGAGCTGTCTTCTTACGTGACGGTAACTTTGTACAAGACGTTAATATGAAAGACGGTAGCGCTCAAGATCATACATCACTTAAATTTGAAGTTGAAGAATTTAACGCAGCGCTTGACTATTTAACAGCACATTTCAACGTACTTCAATCTCATAAAGATAGTGGCGAAATCATGATTAAGGCACAAAAAGATTATAAACAAATACTCAAATCTTTAGCACAAAAAGATTTATATCCTAAGTATATTGAAACAAGAAAAAGTTCGCTTCGTGATACGTACTTTAATATTAATCAAAGAGGTGACAAATAAATGAGAAGTTTACAATTAGTTAAATATGATATATTGAGTTTTTGTAAAAGTTATCTAACTTACATTGCATTACTATTAATCTGGTTAGTTTTAGGATTAATAACATTCTTAATGGCACGAAATACTGATCAAGTAAATTATTCGTCAATTCTATCTATGGCAAATTGGATGTTTTTATTCTTTGGCTTGCTAGTAGTGATTAAGACGATTACTCGTGATTATTCTCAAGGTACGATTCAACTGTATATGAACAAAGTGAAGAATAGAATTGGTTATATCATTGCTAAAACAATTTCAATTGTGTTAATTTCTTTTATTTTTGCACTTATCACATATATTACTTTAATGTTAGTACAAGCATTTACTGATGGAAAAAATTTAGACGGAGATAAGTTCTTAACGAACATATGGTTCTATCTTATCTTCTTACTATTCTTTGGTTTACTATTATTCTTAGTGACATTAATAGTTCAAAAACCAGCAGTTATTTTCACGTTAGGCATCTTCTTAGTATTTATCGTACCGTTTATTCAACCTTTTATTGGTTTGATTCCTGATTGGGGCGAAAAAATTCAAAAATCACTAAAATATATTCCTTTCAGTTATTTAACTGAGAAATCTCAAACGGATAGCATTAAATTTTCAAATTGGCAATGGTTTATCTCATTAGCATCAATTGTTGTTTTATTCATTGCGAATATTGCTTATGCAGCTAAAAGAGATATTTAAGACAAGCATAGGAAGTTATTCCTAAATAAAGAGGGTAGTGGAGCAGAAATAAAATAATATCTGCTTCACTACCCATTTTGTTTTTATTTGCGTTTATAGCATTAATTTACTGATAATGGAATCATAAACTTGATTCCATAATTCAGAATCTGATTTATATTTAGTAGCGATTTCGTGGTGAACCTCTTTCTCCTTGTCATTATAATCAGGCGCTTCTTTATTAGGTAATTTCTCAGCTCTTAGTTGCGTAACATAGTCTTGAGCTTCACGCGCTCTTGGTCCCCAAACACTAACTTGTTCAAATTGATCATTCATAAAGATAAAGATTGGAATCGAACGTGCTGTACCATTTGTTAAATACTGGTCAATTAGATCTGTATCTTCATCTCTAAGGAATACACGAACTTCTAACTGAAGTGACTCACTAATATGCTTTAGTATAGGCAAGTTCATCATAGCGTCGCCACACCAATCTTCACTTATAACTAACACTTTCGAATAGGGACGGTCTTTAAGTTGACCGATTCTGTCGTCAGTTGAAGGTGGCGTGAATGCATTGTAAATCGATAATACGTTGTCTTTATTTACAGTCATGTTTTCGATATAGTCATCTAGTGGTTGACTCTTTTTAAAATACGTTTCTAAATTAGCCATAAGAAATACCTCCCCATTAAATTTATATCATTATAACAATTTTCACTGAAAATGGATAATTATAAAACTCAAAATATATTAGTATGACTGTGTTTCTTATAATGGTAAATTAACGTTACAATTGTGTAAGAAACGATTCTTGGTGGATAGATGTTTCTTAGTAAGCGGTTATGATATATTTAAGTTATTAAGAATAGAAGTGGTGGTACATTTGCGTATACAAAATAGATGGGTAATTTTTATTATCTTTACAATCATAGCTTTGATAGTCGTTACTTGTCTTACAATCTATAAAAATCAAAAAACGATTGATCTTACAGAAGTGAAAATTAATGGCATTCAAATGAATCAACAATTTAATGATGATAATTACGAGATTAATCGTAATATTAAGTTGGACAGATATAAATTTTACAATGATAAAAATCATAAAAATCTAACGGTGAAAGTCAAAAATAAACACAAGAAGGTAAAAGGAATAGTGCTCATTAATGATCAGGACGTGACAACTAATTTTGGCATTAAAATTGGAGACAACGTTGATCATGCCATTAACTACTTGGGTGAGAACTATCGTAAAGACAAAGTTGGTAGGGGGTATGATGCATTAATCTATGTTGATAAAGATCATCATATGAAACTATCCATTTTGTATAAAGATAATGTGGTTAAACGAATTGAATTTTTTAGTCGTTAACAGTGATCCGCGTATAATTCAATTTTAAGCAAGCTACTTTTTCAATGAAATAGAGATAATTCAATTAAGAAAGTATGTGAAAAAATGGATAAGATTACCTTTTTAAATGAACTTGAATTGGAACTAGATCAATTGCCAAGAGAAGAAAAAGACAAACTTATGGATGATTATGAAAATCATTTCTATGAACAAGAAACAAAAGGAAAATCAGAAAAAGACATCATATCAGACTTGCGTGAACCACATGATATTGGTAAGGAAGTCAAAGCGAAAGAAGCGATTTCTTATGCCAAAGTTACCCCTAACCTTCAAAATATTGTTAGAGCAATAATGGCGTCATTGAGTCTTGGTGTACTTTCATTTTTCTTTATTATTATTCCTATAGTGATATTTTTAGTGATATTATTTGGTGTGTTTTTATTTTCAGTCTTTTTAATTTGTCTTCCATTAATCATTATTTCGATGAGTATTGTCAAGGGGATTGTTGATTCGTTTAGCAATTTCTTATTTAGCATTTCTTATGCGGGGATTGGTATCGTTTTATTTGTACTCACAATGAAAATCACTCAAAATATATATCGACTTGTATTAAAATATTTAACTTGGTATATCCAAACAGTTAAAGGAAGAATTAAACAATGAAAAAGGCAATGATAGCTGGCATAGTAATATTTATAGGTTTTTTCTTGGCTGCAACTTTAGTCTGGTTTGTACACGACAAAGATGAATTTAAAAAGCTCAAATATGATAAAGCTTACAATCATATGAAAATGACTAATTTAAATGTTGAGAGTTACAATTCAGAAGTCACAATTAAACAAGGTAACCATTGTGGTGTTAAATATTATGGTGATAATGATGTTAAGGTGTATCACACAAATGATACCTTAAATGTAAAAGAGCATAGATCTAACAAAAGAGGCTATAGCATCAATATTAACCCTTTTAATCAGAGCGAATCTAAAATCGAAATTATAATCCCTAATAAAAATATAAACAATTTAGATATACATTCAAATTTTGAAAATATAAGTTTAGATGGGATTAATATTAAGAATGGTTTGATTTACCAAAGTACTAAACATTTAAAAGTTAACAATTCTAAATTAAATAACCTTATTTTTGAGAGCGATTCTGGTAGTGTAAATATTAAAAATAGTGAAATCCACAACAGTAAATTTAAGACGCGTTTAGGTGCCATTAATGTAAATAAAACAATACTTCAAAACGCCCTGTTTGTGACTGAAGAAGGGCATTTAAATTTCACAGATATGTATAGTGAAACGGATGTTAGAGGTTCAAGTAAACATGATTCTATCCATTTGGACTATAAAGATAAACCGAAAAATACGTTATTAAAATTACATCCAGGTACTGGTGAAGCTAAAGTTGAGAATAAAGCTTTTAATAACGGTAAGGTAGGAAATAGTGATAATGTGGTTGAGTTTTACACTGTTAAAAAAGATATTAAAATAAAATGATTGCCTACATAATAAAAGGCAATCATTTGTCATGTCGGGAGTGGGACAGAATTCTTTTAAATTCGTCGTAACCCCAACTTGCTTAGCTTG
>NZ_JAFENV010000031.1:17333-49424 GCF_016892225.1 Staphylococcus sp. GDY8P47P
TTAAGCGCCTTCTCAGTTCAGTCAGCTACTGCGAATTTGCAAAATAGCTTCGTTAAATTATTTATCTCCCAGCCTCTTTTTTAATAATTTGCGAAAGTTAAATCGGTATCAATTTGACCTTTAAATTGCTGAATCTCCAGTTCATGTCCATCAAGCCATGATTGAAAATTAATTGAAGTCGGGACTTGATTTTCACCTAACGTCATCCAAGCGGTTAAGTTTTGTGGTTCATACATTGAAGTATGTATTGTACCTGACCAACTTCTAAATAATTTGCTGTAAATTTCGAACTTTGGATCATTAAATAATTTAAAGGCTGTATGTTTATCTAGGGATTGTGAAGTTTGAGAAATAGTACGTTCTAATCGTTCACGTGATTCTTTCGTGTAATTTCGATTCTCGTGTGTTAAGACTTCGAAATGATTTGTACATACTTTATCATATCTAACATCAAATGAACGTGGTGTCACTTCAACGATGGCATGATTAAGCTTTTTATCCATTAAAATATAACTAAATGAGCTTCTATGTGGAAGTTCGTTTAAGAATTTAACAGCTTCATCTACATCTCTGCAATATTCTAAAACAAGGCGTCCAATCATATAACATACAAAGCCATTAGCAGGGTGTTTACGATGCATAAAGTTATAGCCCATCGTCAAACCAGCTTCATTCATACCATCCATGCGACCTGTCACTCTAGACGTAGGCCCAATTTGCGCTAGTCCTCCGTCATTAGGTTGGAATAATAAGTATCTTCCATCATATGTGGCAGGATGATAATCATAATTACGGACCATAAAATCCTTACCTTGAAATACAGTACATCCACTTTCTTTTAAATCTGTGAAACGATAATGTGCAAAATTTAATATCATTTGTTTTGTAGGTAGATTCAGTACTTCTTGCATTCCCATAATTTCTTCCCAAATTTGGGGTGCATATGTTTGAAAAACTGAATAAGTTTCATTAACATCTATATCAAAACGAGGCATACGTTTTTTCCATTCACGCTCACGATTTTCTAGTAAAGGCGTTTGTTTAAGCCATTGAGCTGTTTTAACCCCTAAATCAAAATGTGATCCTCTAAACGTCATGATATCTGAATTCACTTGTTGCATGAGAAGGCCTCCTGAAAATTCTAAATATTGTAAAATAGCATTAATTGAAAACTAATATAATTATTATTATACTGAACATGATAGCAAGAAAAATTTAAAAAACAAGGAGGGGTACTATGTTTCAGGACGCTTATTTAAAAGTATATAACAAAGTAAAAGCATGGTGGATGTATTAAACTAATGTACAATTGAAAACTTATGAAGTTTTTGAAATTCATTTTTTAATGATTATTATAAGACAAAAAAGGTATCTATTTAATGATAACAGTAAGTATGATAATATATAATATTGTAAACATACTTATTTCTATTTAGAGGTGAAACATACATGTGGGATTTAATTAAAGGTTTATTCAAATTCTTATTAAGCTTAGTAGTTATTACATCAGTAGTCGTTGGTGTAGGTGTTGTAGCATTTGCTTACATCTTCAAAAAAGACTTTGAAGATATCGAAAGAAAAACGAAAGAAATCGTTTCAGATATTGAAAGTAATAACGCGTAATTTGCGTAACAGTACCAGTAACTTCAATGTTGAGGTTACTGGTTTTTCTTTTTAATTAATGGTTTAGAGCGATTAAGAATAATTGTCATAGTGCCCCTTCTTTTAATAAAATAAAGGTAACTAGAACTTAGGAGGTATACTGATGACAACTAAGGGTTATATCGGTTCATATACGAAAAAAGAGGGTAAAGGGATTTATTTATTCGAATTAAATGAAGATAATGGTCACATTAGTGCTGTTAATACGGGTTATGAAATTGAAGCATCAACCTACCTTGCACAAACCGACGATTATTTATATGCCATTACGAAAGAGGGGACACATTGTGGAGTAGCAGCATTTAAAAAAGATCATTCAGGTGCACTAACATTAATCAATAAATGCTTAGCTTCTGAAGCGGGTACAGGCTGTTATATTTCAGTATCCACAGATCATAATTTCTTGTTTGAAGCGGTGTACGGCGCTGGTATCGCTAGAATATATCAATTAAATAAAGAGACAGGTGAAATTGTGAAGTTAATTCAAGAATTGCACCACGACTATCCACTTGGTAGTCACGAACGCCAAGAGCATTCACATGTCCATTATTTAAATGAAACACCTGACGGTAAATACGTTGTAGCTACGGATTTAGGTACTGATCGTGTTGTCACGTATGAATATAGTAGTGAAGGTTTAAAAGAGTATAAAGTGTCTCAATTTAAAGATCAAGATGGTCCTAGACACATTGCTTTTCATAAGAATGGCGAATATGCATATATTGTTCATGAATTATCTAATTATGTAAGTGTTGCTAAGTATGAGGATGGCGAATTTAAAGAAATAGAACGTCATTTAACGATTCCAGAAGATTTTAATGAAGATACTAAACTAGCTGCTGTCCGATTATCTCATGATCAACAATCGCTATATATTAGTAATCGCGGTCATGATAGTATTGCTGTTTTCACGATTACAGATGATGGTGCTGGACTAAACCCAGTAGAAATTGTTAAAAGTGGGGACCAATTTCCTAGAGATTTTAATATAACTGAATCAGATGACTACTTAGTATGTGCCCATCAAGAAGGAAATTATGACATTACCGTATTCAATAGAGATACACATACAGGTAAATTAACGCCAACAGATAATCAATACAATGCACCTGAGGGTGTACATGTTAGCTTTATTTAATAAACTATATAAATAGCCAGTCTGGGACATAAATAATATAACGATGCTACTTAGCAAATTCGCAGTAGCTGACTGAACTGAGAAGACGCTTAAATCAAGCTTTTCTCAGTTCTAGTCATCCTTGCGGAGGTGGGCGGGGCCCCAACAAAGAGAATTTCGCTAAGAAATTCTACAAGTCAAGCAACTTGGGAGTCGGGGCCCCAACACAAAAAATCACGAAAGTGATTTTACAAGCAAAGCAAGTTGGGAGTCGGACGACGAATTCAAAAGAATTCTGTCCCGCTCCCTTCTTTTCGAATGAATTTATAAATTTTTAAAAAAGGTTCTAATATATTTAAATTTACCTTTATAGGGTGGATACATTACACTTGAATCTAATCGTGTAGATTTAAAGATATATGACTTACTGTGGCTAAAAGTTTCAAAAGTATATTTACCGTGATATTGACCGATACCAGACATGCCTACACCACCAAATGGTAGTTTAGGATTTGCTAAATGCATTAATGTATCATTGATTGCGCCACCGCCGAATGATAATTCATTTAACACACGGTGTGTACTATTCTCATCTTCACTAAATAAATAGAGACTCAATGGTTTAGCTTTACTTTGCACAATATCGATTGCTTCATTGAAATCATCGTAAGTAATGATAGGCAAGAGTGGACCAAAAATTTCTTCCTGCATAATTTTAGAGTTAGGTGTGATGCCATCTAATAAAGTTGGTTCTATATAGCGCGTTGATGCATTTGTATGGCCACCGAAAATAATATGTTGTTGATGTACGTGAAGTAATTCATTTAAGCGATTAAAATGTTTATCATTGACGATGCGACCGAAGTCAGGGCTTTCCTCAATCGTGTGACCATAAAATTCCTGAATACTTTGTTTAAGCGCCTCAATCAATTCGTCTTTAACTTTCTTATTTACTAATATATAGTCTGGTGCTACACATGTTTGACCAGCATTTGTAAATTTACCAAAACTAATACGATCACTTGCAACTTTGATATTAGCTGTGTCATCTACAATAACAGGAGACTTTCCACCTAATTCAAGCGTAACAGGGACTAAATTTTTACTAGCAGCTTCATATACAATTTGACCAACTTTATCACTACCTGTAAAGAAGATATAGTCGAAAGGTAGTTGAATTAATGTTTGTGTCTCAGAAATACCTCCTTCAACAACAGCTATATAATCTGGTGTAAACACGTCTTCAATAATTTGACGAATGACTGTGGCAACATGAGGTGTTAATTCAGATGGCTTAACAAGCGCTGTATTTCCAGCTGCGATAGCGCCAATTAAGGGTTCAAATACCAATTGAACTGGATAGTTAAATGGACCAATGATTAATACTGTGCCATAAGGTTCCTGCTTAATATAACTTTTTGCAGGAAACATAAATAGAGGGGTGTCAACTTGTTTTGTTTTAGCCCAATTTTTCAATTCTTTACGTGCTGTTTTAATACTTTTTAAAGTAAATCCAATTTCTGTAGCATAGGCTTCAACAGGACTTTTTCCTAAATCTGTTTTAAGCGCATCAAGTAAATCATTTTCATGATTTTTAATGCTTTTACTTAACTGTTTTAACTGATGCTTTCGAAATTTCAAATCTTTTGTTTTATGTGTTTTAAAAAAAGCTTTACTCTCTTCGAATTGTTGCTCGATGGTCGGCAATATATGATACCTCCTAATGAATCCTTTTTAAATTAAAAAACTTTATTAAAATGTATGATGTTATTCATCATATCTATACCCTAAATTTATTTCAATAAAAATGAAGCGGGACTGAATTTTTTTAAATTCGTCGCCCGCTCCTAGCTTGCTTTGCTTGTTGAATTTCTTGATGAAATGCGCTTTGTTGGGGTCTAGCCCGCAAAGATAACTAAAACCGAGAAAAGCATACGCCCTCTCGGTTCAGTTAGCTACTGCGCATTTGCAAAGTAGTATTGTTTAATTAATAATGTCCTAGCCTTACATATATAGGCGGTTAATTAAATACCTAAATGTCTTATTTAGTTAAAGCTTCTGTAATTTGAGGTACCACTTGTTTTTTACGAGAGACAACGCCTGATAAGAATGCCATGCCATCGTCTAGTTGAACTTTAAATGCTTCGCCAACTTTGTCTTTTTCAGCACCTACGACTAAAATTTTAGAGTCACTATTAATAATATCAGTTACGACTAATACAAATAAGTCGTATTTTTCATTTGCACTTGTTTCTAACATTGCTTTTTCAAGATCTTCTTTGCGATCTAAGACTTCGTCAATGTCAACCGTGTTAACTTGTGCAATACGTGTAACATAGTCACCCATATTGAATGATTTAGCGTCCATATCTAATAATTCTTCAGCAGATTTATCCGTTGTAGATGCACCAGCTTTTAACATATCTAAGCCATATTCATCTAAATCAACATTTGCAATGTCTTTTAAATCTTTAGCAGCATTTACATCTTCATCTGTACAAGTAGGTGATTTAAATAATAAGCTATCAGAAATGATTGCTGAAATCATTAATCCAGCAATGTGTGGTTTAATTTCAAATCCACGTTCTTTATACATTTTATAAAGAATTGTAGCTGTACAACCAACTGGTTCTGCTCGATACCAAAGTGGTGAAGCAGTTTCAAAGTTTGCGATTCTGTGATGGTCTACAACGTGTTTGATCTCAGCATCAGAAATTGTTTCAGCACTTTGTTGGAATTCGTTATGATCGACTAAGATAACCTCTTGACCATCTAGGTTATCACTTAATAATTCTGGTGCTTTAACTTCAAAGTGATCTAAAGCATATTGAGTTTCAGGATTAATATCTCCTAAGCGATATGGCGTCGCTTCAGAGTTACCAGTTAATTGTTCAAAATCAGCCATGATTATAGCTGATGCGATTGCATCTGTATCTGGATTTTGATGTCCAAAAATATAAGTTTTTGCCATTGTTATTATCCACCCTTATCATTTGATTTTTCATCTTATTTTATCATGTTTTATTTAGGAACATCTACCTCTGCGCCTAATGAGTTTACAAAATGTCCCAAAGCCCACACATGACCATTTTCATTGAAAGAAGCAACACCATCTTTAGGAATAGTGATGTGATATCCTAAATTATATGCTGATACGGCAGTATGGAGAATGCAAATATCTGTACATACACCTACAATTTCAATATCTGTGATATTTCTTTCACGTAATAGGCTATCTAAAGGCGTACCGTAGAAAGAATCATAGCGACGTTTATCTAGATAATGAACATTCTCGCATTCTTTAAAATTATCATAAAATGATTTAACCTTACCATACAGGTCGCGCCCTGATGTGCCCTCAATATTATGAGGAGGGAATAACTGCGTCTCAGGGTGGAAAGGATCATTTTCATAGTGTAAATCCATCATAAAGAAAATATCTTGGTCATGTGACTGAAACGTTTCAAGACGGTTTAGGATAAACGTTTCGATATCTTGACCGGGTTTACCACATGTTAAGCGGCCATCATCTGCAATAAAATCATAAGAATAATCTACAACGATAAGTGCTTTTTTAGTCATGAGCTATCATCCTCTCGAATAAATGTTTGAGGTATTTAAAAATTGTATAATTATATAGAAACGATTAAATGATTACCTCATTAATCATTACATATATTATAGCTAATCCCATTCTAAAATGGTACATAGCCTATAGATTTAAAGATTGGAAAGTTGAGATAGGGGATACGATATGTTAATTAATGCTCAAGATTATGGACTAAAAGGACATAATAAACGCAAAGACACGAAAGCAATACAGCGCGCATTGAATAAAGCAAGATATGGTGAACACACTGTGTTTATACCGAGTGGTACGTATCATATTTCGAAAGCACTCATTATTTACGGTGCAACGACACTATTACTTGAAGATGATACCACGTTGCTAAGATGTGGTAAGGATGCCCTTTTAAAAAACGGACATCGCTTTGGCTTTTATAAAGGATATCAAGGAAATGGTCAGATTTATATTAAAGGTGGAACATTTGATATGAATGGTGGTCAATTTCCGTATAATAATACTGCAATGTCAATTGGACATACGGAAGACATTCAACTGATTGGTGTTACGGTATTAAATGTCGTAGGTGGACATGCTTTAGATGCCTGTGGTATTAATGGCTTATATATCAAGAACTGTCATTTTAAGGGATTTAATGATTTTGATGGCGACCGCTCATTTTCAGAAGCGATTCAATTGGATATACAAGTCCCAGGTGCATTCCCTAAATTTGGCACGACAGATGGAACCATTACTAAAAACGTTGTTATCGAGAATTGTTATTTCGGTGATTCTGAAGACCAACACATGCGCCCATGGAATAGAGCGATTGGCTCGCACGCAAGTAGATATAATAAATTCTATGACAATGTGCATATTAAAGATAATTGTTTTGATGGAATGGAAGATTATGCATTAACACCTCTTAAAGCTAAAAACATGATTATATCACGCAATGAATTCAAAAATTGTAAAGGTGGTATTCGATTTTTAGGTGTGAAAGATGGAAAGAATGCTGCTGACCCTAACACAGGCTTAGTTATGCCATCTCAAGCAGGTGAAAACTTCAGTGTAATTAGTAATCATTTTAGTGGGAAAATGAAAAAAGATGCCATTCATATTAGAAGTTATAATGATGTAAAACATCAGAAAGTATTTATTGCAGGGAATTCGTTTGATGATGCATCACAAACGATACATTTAGAGGATATAGCTGACCTGACTTTAAATCAGGATGAGGACATCACAATTAGGAAAATAAATATAGAATAAAACAGTTTGCAAGTAGGACAAAATGGGAGTGGGAGTGGGAGTGGGACAGAATTCTTTTAAATTCGTCGTCCCACTCCCAACTTGCTTTGCTTGTAGAATTTCTTTATGAAATTCTCTTTGTTGGGGCCCCGCCCGCAAGGGTGACTAGAACTGAGAAAAGCTTGATTTAAGCGCATTTTCAGTTCAGTCAGCTACTGCGAATTTGCAAAATAGCATCATCATATTATTTATGTCCCAGGCTCACGCCTAATTTCTATTGGCGATTGAATGCGCCTATAATTTTAACGCTGAAGTCCAATGTTTCTAAAATTGAAATAACTTTATCAAGTTCTTCACTTTTACCTATATCGGTTTGAACAAAGAAACGATACATACCTAGTTGTGTCTTAAGTGGTCTAGATTCTATCCATGACAAATTAATATCAAATAATGCAAAAGTATTGAGTATACTAGCTAACAGGCCAGCTTTGTCATGTTTCGGTGTGATTAATAACAACGTGCTAGTAGCTGTTT
Source organism: Staphylococcus sp. GDY8P47P (assembly GCF_016892225.1). Classification (NCBI taxonomy): domain Bacteria; kingdom Bacillati; phylum Bacillota; class Bacilli; order Caryophanales; family Staphylococcaceae; genus Staphylococcus; species Staphylococcus sp. GDY8P47P. Next base: position 25,463 of record NZ_JAFENV010000031.1, read on the forward strand.
CACTATAGTGTTCATCACTTTTAACAACTAAAAAACGCGTAACATTATGCGGATAGTCTTGAATGTGTGCATCAATTGGTTCGAAACCATACGCTTCGCCACTACCTAGTGGCGCAATAGCAGCAACATGTGTATCGATTTTCTCCAAACTTTGTATTGTACTGTCGACATAATCATATAAGAAATGATGTCGGTGTATATATTGGCTCGTCTGACTAATCGCAGGTGCGATAGAATATACCTTTTCAATGTCCTCCAGTGAAGTGCCTTTAAGCGCGTATAGGCCAAATTTTATATCTAAATGAATTTCACCATGAGCATAAATGTCTTCTTGCGCAAGCGCATCTGCAACAATATTAATTGTTCCTTCAATTGAATTTTCAATAGGGACGATACCCACAGCATTGCTATGACTGTTAACTGCTTTAATTACCTCATAGAGATTGGATTTAGGAGAATATGTAACCTCTTCCTCTGATAAATAAGTTTTAGCTGCTAAGTATGAAAAAGTCCCTTTAGGGCCTAAATAATATAAACGCATCTTTGTTCATCACCTCGAATGATTGAACACTAGTGGAACGGACACTTAATTGACTGTGATGTCTTATAGTGAAAATTAGGATCCTTGATTTCATTATTATAACCATGATGATAGTTTGAAGTAAGGGTTGGTGAAAGTGGTGGTGCTAACCATGACCATTTTCCTGTAACATCACGATGATGAGCGTGTTCTTTTTCTTCAAATAATTGAAATTGTTTAGATGCAGTTAGATGATCTACAATTGAGACACCTTGAGATTTGAATGAATGATACACTGCATAATTTAATTCAACTAGCGTTCGATCTTTATTAAAAGAATTATTCTTAAGTGTATCAAATTCAAACGCTTCTGCAACACTTTCAAGTAAATTATAGCGGTAAGGGTCTGTGAAATTGCGCACTGCAATTTCAGTTACCATATACCACCCATTAAATGGAGCAGTTGGATACGTGATACCACCAATTTTTAAATCCATATTCGAAATAATAGGAACACCGTACCATTTTAAATTTAGTTGTTTCAATTTTGGGTACTGATCATGTTCTATATTAACTTCTTTTACTAATTCATGGGGTAACTCATATAGTTTAATTGAATCATTAGGTAACTGGTATATGAGTGGTAGTACATCAAAGTCTGTGCCTGCACCTTTCCATCCTAAATGTTCGGCCAATTGTGTTACTTCTCGTTCAGATGGATCACCACAATGTTCATAGCCTGCATACCTAATAAGTTGATTATTAAATATACGTGGTGCTTGATCAGGTGAAAAAATCGTTATATAAGGTTTGATTTTACCATCATTCGTTGCATATTTTAGATGATGGTTGATAGCATTAATAAAATCATGCTCATTGTCAACATTTCTTGCATCTTCTACATAGAGAGAATCCCAGAATAAGCGCCCAATACAACGATTAGAATTACGCCAAGCAAGTTTTGCACCATACGCTAATTCGTCAAACGTATGTGTATATGTGCCTGTATGTTGGATCTCTTCTTCTATTTCTTTTAATCTATTATCCCGTTGCGATGCATTGTAATTAAGTTCGTGATACATCGTTTCGATAAAACGTCTCGCTTCTTCTAATAACATAAGACCACCTCGGTTCATATTATAATCTAGACAATCAATTAACTCATTCAATTACATATATTGTCACGAATTTGTCTAATTGATATATTTTTTATTTTAAAAGTATCAATAAGATGTGAATACGCACTTCTAATGAATTATGATAAAATGTACTAAAACATCGTTAGGAGAGATTATGGTGTATCGATACGAAGATGACAGTTTAATGTTACATAATGACTTGTATCAAATTAATATGGCAGAAAGCTATTGGAATGATGGTATTCACGAACGAAATGCAGTATTTGACTTGTATTTTAGAAATATGCCTTTTGAGAGTGGCTATGCAGTATTTAATGGATTAAAAAGAGTAATTCAATTTATAGAACATTTTCATTTTAGTGATTCTGATATTGCGTATTTACAGTCGATTGGTTATAAAGATGATTTCTTGAATTATCTAAAGAACTTAAAGTTCACTGGTAATATACGTTCAATGCAAGAAGGTGAATTGTGCTTCGGTAATGAGCCGTTACTTCGAGTAGAAGCACCATTAATTCAAGCACAACTTATAGAAACAGTATTATTAAACATAATTAACTTCCATACGTTAATTTCAACTAAAGCAAGTCGAATCCGTCAAGTTGCACCTGATGATACTTTAATGGAATTCGGAACACGACGTGCACAAGAAATGGATGCAGCACTATGGGGGGCACGTGCTGCCTATATTGGCGGTTTTGATTCTACGAGTAATGTGCGATCAGGTAAATTATTTGGTATACCTGTTTCTGGTACGCATGCACATGCACTCGTTCAGACATATGGTGATGAGTATAAGGCGTTTAAAATCTATGCAGAACGTCATAAAAATTGCGTTTTCTTAGTAGATACGTTCCATACATTGAAATCCGGTGTGCCTACCGCAATTAAAGTGGCTAAGGAATTAGGGGATAAAATTAATTTCATTGGGATACGTTTAGATTCTGGTGATATTGCTTATTTATCTAAAGAAGCACGTAGAATGTTAGATGAAGCGGGATTCAAAGATGCTAAAATTATTGCATCTAATGACTTAGATGAACAAACAATTATGAGTTTAAAATCTCAAGGTGCTAAAGTTGATTCATGGGGTGTAGGCACTAAATTGATTACCGGTTATGATCAACCCGCTTTAGGTGCAGTGTATAAGCTTGTAGCAGTTGAAGATGATAACGGTCAATATATTGATCGAATCAAACTTTCTAACAATGCTGAGAAAGTAACTACACCAGGTAAGAAAAAGGTTTATCGCATCATTAATACAAAAACAGGTAAAGCTGAAGGCGACTATATTACGCTAGAACATGAAAATCCTAATACAGAGAAGCCTTTAAAAATGTTCCATCCAGTTCACACATACAAAATGAAACATATTAAACACTTTGAGGCGATCGATTTACATCACTCAATTTTTGAAAATGGTAAATTGGTTTATCAATTACCGAGTGAAAAAGAAGCACAAGACTATTCTAAGCATGCGCTATCTAAATTGTGGGATGAAAATAAACGCTATTTAAATCCTCAAGAATATCCGGTTGATTTAAGTACTGCTTGTTGGGATAACAAACATAAACGTATATTCGAAGTTGCAGAACACGTGAAAGAAATGGAGGAGGACAATGACTAATTTACAAGATATCGTAGTCAAAGAAATGAAAGTGAAACCAACGATTGATAGTGAACAAGAGACGCGTGACATTATACAATTCATAAAAAATTATGTACAATCACATTCATTTATTAAATCTTTAGTATTAGGTATTTCCGGTGGTCAAGATTCAACGTTGACTGGTAAATTGGCACAGATAGCGGTTGAGGAATTACGTAAAGAAGGGCGAGCGTGTCAATTTATCGCTGTGAAATTACCTTATGGTGTTCAAAAAGATGCTGAAGAGGTCGAAGACGCGCTAGATTTTATTCATCCTGATGAAATCATAACCGTTAACATTAAACCAGCAGTTGATCAAAGTGTGCAATCGTTAAGCGAAGCCGGCATTACATTAACAGATTTTCAACGTGGTAATGAAAAAGCCCGTGAACGTATGAAAGTTCAATTTTCAATTGCATCGAATCGAAGTGGCATCGTCATAGGAACTGATCATTCAGCTGAAAATATTACCGGATTCTATACGAAGTATGGTGATGGTGCTGCCGATATTGCGCCAATCTTCGGTCTGAATAAAAGACAGGGAAGACAATTATTGAAATATTTAGATGCACCAAAACATTTATACGAAAAAATCCCTACAGCAGATTTAGAGGATGATAAACCTCAACTACCTGATGAAGAAGCATTGGGTGTTACGTATGATGAAATAGATGATTATTTAGAAGGCAAGCACGTGTCAAGCGAAGCACGTGATACGATTGAAAATCACTATATCAAAAATGCCCATAAACGTGAATTAGCATATACACGTTACACTTGGCCTAAAAATTAAAAAACATTTTCTAGTGACAAAATAAACATTCACTGATAAAATTATTTCGATTTTAGATATCCATGTAAGAAAAGGGGATTAGTATGTCAGTGATAACTTCAAATCCATGGTCAATGGTATTAGCGATATTCGTTATCAACGTTTTTTACGTCACATTTTTAACTATGCGTACGATATTAACGTTAAAAGGGTATCGGCGGCAGTCAGCTTCCTTGAAGTATTAGTATATGTAGTTGGTCTTGGTATGGTGATGTCTAGTTTAGACCAAATTCAAAATATTTTTGCTTATGCGTTTGGTTTCTCTATAGGGATTTTAGTTGGTATGAAAATTGAAGAAAAACTCGCTTTAGGTTATACAGTAGTAAACGTGACATCATCGGAGTATGAGATTGATTTACCAAATGAATTGAGAAATTTAGGTTATGGTGTTACACACTACGCAGCACACGGTCGTGATGGTAGTCGAATGGTAATGCAAATATTAACGCCAAGACGTTATGAACGTAAATTAATGGAAACAGTGCGCAATTTAGATGCGAAAGCATTCATCATAGCGTATGAACCTAGAGCGATTCATGGTGGCTTCTGGACGAAAGGTGTTCGTACTCGAAAAGTTAAAGCATATGAAGTTGAAGAAATTGAAAGTGTTGTGGAACATGATGAAATTCAAAGTAAATGACAATGAAACCATCTCAGAATGTCTATCACGTATGCGTGAAGAAGGGTATATGCCAGTTAAACGAATCGAAAAACCAATATATACTGAAGATGAAGAGGGTAATATCGTTGTTCTAAGACAAGATATTCAATTTGTTGGTAAGAAGCTTTAATATTAAAAATTAATGAAATATAGCTTGATTAAGAGTGAAAAGAAGGGTATTCAAAACTTCTTTTCACTCTTTTTATAATTCTATTGTTAATGGATGAGTGTATTATTTAAAAGAAATCTATTATACTAAGTTTGTAAAAAAAGATTTATACATTTGATATATAATCTGTTAAACTAAAATTGAAGTCTTAAAGACGAACTATTTTAGATAATTTACGTTTAATGTACAGTTTTGAATTATAAATTTTATACATAGAATAGGAGATTAGAAATGATTGATCGTTATTCAAGAGAAGAAATGGCAAATATTTGGACTGATCAAAACAGATACGAAGCTTGGTTAGAGGTTGAAATCTTAGCTTGTGAAGCTTGGAGTGAATTAGGCCACATCCCTAAAGAAGATGTACAAAAGATAAGACAGAACGCTAAAGTTGATGTGCAACGCGCACAAGAAATTGAACAAGAAACACGTCACGATGTTGTTGCTTTTACAAGACAAGTTTCAGAAACTTTAGGTGAAGAACGTAAATGGGTACACTATGGTTTAACTTCAACAGATGTCGTTGATACAGCACTAAGCTATGTAATTAAACAAGCTAACGAAATTATAGAAAAAGATATTGAGCGTTTCATAGATGTTTTAGAACAAAAAGCGAAAAAATATAAATATACATTGATGATGGGGCGTACTCACGGTGTACACGCTGAACCAACGACGTTCGGTGTGAAAATGGCATTGTGGTACACTGAAATGAAACGAAATTTAAAACGATTCAAAGAAGTTCGGAAAGAAATTGAAGTGGGTAAAATGAGTGGTGCAGTTGGTACATTTGCTAATATTCCACCTGAAATAGAACACTATGTATGTGAGCACTTAGGTATTGATACAGCACCAGTTTCAACACAAACATTACAACGTGATCGTCATGCATACTATATCGCTACGTTAGCTTTAATAGCTACATCACTTGAAAAATTTGCTGTTGAAATTCGTAATTTACAAAAAACTGAAACACGAGAAGTTGAAGAAGCATTTGCAAAGGGCCAAAAAGGTTCATCAGCGATGCCTCATAAACGTAATCCTATTGGTTCAGAAAATATCACAGGTATTTCTAGAGTAATCAGAGGGTATATTACAACTGCATACGAGAATGTGCCACTGTGGCATGAACGTGATATCTCTCACTCTTCAGCTGAACGTATCATGTTGCCAGATGTTACAATTGCGTTGAATTATGCATTAAATCGTTTTACAAACATTGTAGATAGATTGACTGTGTTTGAAGATAATATGAGAAATAACATCGATAAAACATTCGGATTAATCTTCTCACAACGTGTACTATTAGCATTAATCAATAAAGGCATGGTTCGTGAAGAAGCTTATGATAAAGTACAACCTAAAGCGATGGAATCTTGGGAAACGAAAACACCTTTCCGTCAATTATTAGAGAAAGATGAAACGATCACAAATGTACTTTCTAAAGAAGAATTAGATGAATGTTTCAACCCTGAACACCATTTAAATCAAGTTGATACTATTTTCAAACGTGCAGGATTAGAATAATAAGTGACTGTTTTCATTTAAAATACTACACTTTAACTATTTAATGCGTTAAAATGAGAGTATATTGAAAACGGATTATAGGGGTTGTTTGAGATGCAAATAGAGAAATTACGAGGTCAAGCGTTAGATGAACTTTTTGATGCAATTCTTACACTTGAAAATAGAGAAGAATGTTATCAATTCTTTGATGATTTATGCACTGTTAATGAACTTCAATCGTTATCTCAAAGACTACAAGTTGCTAAGATGATTAAACAGGGTTATACCTATGCTACTATCGAAAAGGAATCTGGTGCCTCAACAGCAACAATTTCCAGAGTAAAGCGTTCATTACAATGGGGTAATGATGCGTATACGATGATTTTGGAACGACTAAATATAGAAACGAAAAAATAATATATCATAACGTTAAACGCTAAGTTATAACGTGAATTGCTCCCTTCGAAATGGTCATTCATTTGAATATTTTGGAGGGAGCATTTTATCTGTACGTTCAATGCGAAGGGATAACTGTTTATAAATATAGGTTTAAAATTAATTTTTTTCACAAGTGTAACTGCAAATAATTATAATTTGTTTTCCTTATAAACTGTATAATTTCCAATGATTCTATTTAGAATTGGCACCCTAAAAATGATATAATTTGGTGTATGTTAAAAAAAGGAGTTAAGGGATTATGTATGACATTAAAGCGTGGCAACATGTGTTCAAATTAGATCCTGCAAAAGAAATTAGTGATAACGATTTAGATACACTATGTATGTCAAATACAGATGCTATCATGATTGGTGGCACAGATAATGTTACTGAAGATAATGTCATTCATTTGATGAGTAGAGTAAGAAGATATCCATTACCATTAGTTCTTGAAATATCTAATATTGAAAGTATTATTCCGGGCTTTGATTTTTATTTTGTACCTACAGTGTTAAATAGTCAGGATACGACATATCATAACGGGATAATGCATCAAGCCTTGAAGCAATTCGGTTTTATGGTTAATTTTGACGAAGTCGTGTTAGAAGGTTATCTCGTGCTTAATCCAGATAGTAAAGTAGCACAACTAACACAGGCTAATACGAATTTAGATATTGAAGATGTAGAGGCATATGCACAAATGGTAAATGAGATGTATAAATTGCCAATGATGTACATTGAATATAGTGGGAAATATGGTGATGTTGCGACGGTTGAAGCTGCATCACGTTTATTAACGAATACGCAATTGGTGTATGGCGGTGGTATTACGTCTATTGAACAAGCTAGAGAAATGTCACAACATGCAGACACTATTGTAGTAGGTAATATTATTTATGAAGACATTAAAAAAGCGATAAAAACAGTAAAAATAAAAAAGGAGTCTAATAAATGAATTCATTAGTTGATCATATGAATAAAGAGCAAAGTGAAGCGGTAAGAACGACAGAAGGTCCATTGTTAATTATGGCCGGCGCTGGTTCAGGTAAAACGAGAGTGTTAACGCATCGTATCGCCTATTTATTAGATGAAAAAGACGTTTCTCCTTACAATATATTAGCGATTACTTTTACTAATAAAGCCGCTAAAGAAATGAAAGAACGTGTTGAACAATTAGTAGGTGAAGAGGCACAAGTGATTTGGATGTCTACCTTCCACTCTATGTGCGTAAGAATATTGCGACGTGATGCAGATAGAATAGGCATTGAACGTAATTTTACAATTATTGATCCAACCGATCAAAAATCTGTCATTAAAGATGTCCTTAAAAATGAAAATATCGACAGTAAACGTTTTGAACCAAGAATGTTTATTGGTGCAATTAGTAATTTGAAGAATGAACTCAAAACACCTGAAGATGCAATTAATGAGGCGAATGACTTCCATTCACAAATGGTTGCTACGGTTTATAGTGGGTATCAACGTCAATTGACGCGTAATGAAGCACTTGATTTTGATGATTTGATTATGAAGACAATTCAGCTATTTGAGCGTATTCCAGATGCACTTGAATACTATCAGAACAAATTCCAATACATTCATGTAGACGAATACCAAGATACGAACAAAGCGCAATATACTTTAGTGAAGTTATTAGCTAGTAAATTCAAAAATCTTTGTGTAGTTGGTGACTCAGATCAGTCTATTTATGGCTGGAGAGGTGCAGATATTCAAAATATCTTATCATTTGAAGAAGATTATCCTAATGCTAAAACAATATTTTTAGAACAAAATTATCGTTCGACTAAGACGATTTTAACTGCAGCCAATGAGGTCATCAAACATAATTCAGAGAGAAAACCAAAAGGGTTGTGGACAGCAAATACAGGTGGCGAAAAAATCAAATACTATGAAGCAATGACAGAACGTGATGAAGCTGAATATGTAGTTAGAGAAATTATGAAGCACCGTAAAGCTGGAAAAGATTATAGTGATATGGCAATACTTTATCGAACAAATGCGCAATCACGTGTCTTAGAGGAAACGTTTATGAAATCTAATCTTCCTTACACGATGGTTGGTGGTCAAAAGTTCTATGACCGTAAAGAAATCAAAGACTTACTAAGTTATTTAAGAATAGTTGCCAATAGTAATGACGATATCAGCTTACAACGTGTCATTAATGTGCCTAAACGCGGCATTGGCCCTTCATCTGTTGAGAAAATTCAACGCTATGCGATGGATAATAATATTAGTATGTTTGATGCTTTGGCAGAAGTAGACTTTATTGGTCTTTCGAAAAAGGTAACGCAAGAATGTATTAAGTTTTATGAACTGATTCAAAACTTAATCAAAGAACAGGAATTTCTAGAAGTAAGTGAAATTGTTGTTGAAATCTTAGATAAATCAGGATATAGAGACATGCTTGAACGTGAACAAACGATAGAGTCACGTAGTAGATTAGAGAATATCGATGAGTTTATGTCCGTACCAAAAGATTATGAAGAGAATACTCCTTTAGAAGAACAATCACTTATTAACTTTTTAACAGATTTATCATTAGTGGCGGATATTGATGAAGCGCAAATTGAAAATGGCGTAACACTTATGACAATGCACTCAGCGAAAGGGTTAGAATTCCCAGTCGTATTCTTAATGGGAATGGAAGAATCACTATTTCCTCATATTCGTGCAATTAAGAGTGATGATGACCATGAAATGGAGGAAGAACGTCGTATTTGTTATGTAGCCATAACTAGAGCTGAAGAAGTATTATATATTACGCATGCGACATCTCGTATGTTGTATGGTCGTTCACAATCTAATATGCCTTCAAGATTCTTACGTGAAATTCCTGAAGATTTATTAGAAACGCCAGCTAAGCAACAACGTCAAACGATTACGCCTAAAACATCAAAACAACCTAAACGCGGATTTAGCAAACGCACTACATCATCAAAAAAACAAGTTTCAGCTTCTGACTGGAATGTCGGAGATAAAGTGACTCATAAAGCATGGGGCGAAGGCATGGTAAGCAATGTCAATGAGAAAAATGGTTCTGTTGAATTGGACATTATATTTAAATCAGAGGGGCCTAAACGTCTCTTAGCACAATTTGCACCAATCGAGAAAAAGGAGGATTAATGTATGGACAATATCCAAAATCGTGTGAAAGCGTTACATGATTTATTAAATCAATATGGCTATGAATACTATGTACAAGATAATCCTTCTGTACCTGATAGTGAATACGATAAATTATTACGTGAATTAATTGATATTGAAGAAGCACACCCTGAATTAAAATCACCTGATTCACCTACCGTTCGTGTAGGTGGAGAGATGCAATCATCGTTCGAGAAAGTGAACCATGATACACCAATGTTAAGTTTAGGTAATGCTTTCAATGAGCAAGAGTTGCGTCGATTTGATCAACGTATTCGTGAACAAGTTGGTAAAGTTGAATATATGTGTGAATTGAAAATAGATGGTCTAGCTGTATCACTCAAATATGTGGATGGTCGTTTCGTTCAAGGTTTGACACGAGGCGATGGAACGACGGGGGAAGACATCACTGAAAATTTACGTACCATACATGCGATTCCATTGAAAATTAATGAGCCACTTAGTTTTGAAGTGCGTGGTGAAGCTTATATGCCACGTAGTTCTTTCATAAGACTCAATGAAGAAAAAGAAAAAAATGATGAACAACCATTTGCGAATCCACGTAATGCTGCAGCAGGTTCATTAAGACAACTCGATCCGAAATTAGCTGCTAAACGTAAATTGAGCGTATTTTTATACAGTGTTAATGATTTTACAGATTTTAAAGCAACCACTCAAAGTGGTGCGTTAGATGAGTTAGATCGCTTAGGATTTAAGACAAATCATGAACGTGCACGTGTTGATGATATTGAAGGTGTATTAGCATACATTGAGAAATGGACAAATCAACGTGAACAACTACCTTATGATATTGATGGTATTGTAATAAAAGTAAATGACATAGAGCAACAAGATGAAATGGGATACACACAGAAATCTCCAAGATGGGCTATTGCATATAAGTTCCCAGCTGAAGAAGTCGTTACAACGCTACAAGATATTGAGTTAAGTATTGGTAGAACAGGCGTTGTGACCCCAACGGCAATTCTCAATCCAGTACGAGTTGCTGGAACAACAGTTTCTAGAGCATCATTACATAATGAAGATTTAATACGTGAACGTGATATTAGAATTGGGGATAGCGTCGTAGTTAAAAAAGCTGGTGACATCATTCCAGAAGTTGTAAGAAGTATCACGGAGCGTCGTCCAGAAGGTACGTTACCTTATTCTATGCCTACGCATTGTCCAAGTTGTGGTCATGAATTGGTAAGAATCGAGGGTGAAGTTGCATTGCGTTGTATTAATCCAAAGTGTCAAGCACAACTAGTTGAAGGGTTAATTCACTTTGTATCACGTCAGGCAATGAATATAGATGGTTTAGGCACAAAAATAATCCAGCAACTCTATCATCATGAAGTGATTAAAGATGTGGCTGACATTTTCTACTTAACTGAAGATGATTTATTACCACTAGAGCGCATGGGTTCTAAAAAAGTAGACAATTTACTTAAAGCTATTGATGATGCTAAAGCCAATTCATTAGAGCATTTGCTATTTGGTTTAGGTATTCGCCATCTGGGTGTAAAAGCGAGTCAAGTTTTAGCTGAGAAATATGAAACAATGGATCGTTTATTTGAAGTGACCGAAGAGGAACTTATTAGTATACATGACATTGGTGATAAATTAGCACAATCAGTAGTGACTTACTTAGAAAATGAAGATATAAAAGCACTGATTGAAAAATTAAAAAACAAATATGTCAATATGGTTTATAATGGAATTAAGACGTCTGACATAGAAGGTCACCCTGATTTTAAAGATAAAATCATCGTTTTAACAGGGAAATTACAACAGTTAACACGTAAAGAAGCATCCGCTTGGTTAGAATTACAAGGTGCGAAAGTTACAAGTAGTGTGACAAAAAATACGGATTTAGTAATTGCGGGTGAAGATGCTGGTTCTAAATTAACTAAGGCTGAAAAGTTTGGTACTGAAATTTGGACAGAAGAACAATTTGTGGCAAAACAAAATGAAATATCAAGTTAGAGGAGAACGGCAATGAAGCGGACCCTATTTTTAATTTTAACGTCGCTTGTGCTGTTAGCGGCATGTGGCAATGACAATGATAATAAAAATAATCAATCTGTAAATAAGCAAGAATCAAAATCAGACTCAAATAATGTTAAGACAATAGCAACAGATAAAAATGTACAAGGTGATAATTACCGTACGATTCTGCCATTTAAAGAAAGCAAGGCGCGTGGCGTATTACAAGATAATATGGCAAATAGCTACAATGGTGATGATTTTGAAAGTGGTTTATTGAAATTAAGTAAAGATGTCTTTCCAACTGACGACTATCTATATCAAGATGGTCAATATTTAGATAAAGATACGATTAATAGTTACTTAAATCCTAAATACACTAAAAAAGAAATAGATAAGATGAGTGATAAAGAGAAGGAATCAAACAATGCGAGTGAAAATTTAGGTTTGAATCCATCACATAAAGGTGAGGATGATCCGGAAAAAATCGCAGAACAATCACCTGCGTATTTATCTAACATACTTGAACAAGATTTCTATGATAGTGGTGATACTAAAGGTAAAAATATAAAAGGTATGACAATTGGTTTAGCCATGAATAGTGTCTATTACTATCAAAAAGAAAAAGATGGAGAGACTTATAGTAAGGAACTTGATGATAAGGAAATTGAAAAACAAGGTAAACAAATGGCTTCCGAAATCTTAACGAGATTAAGAGCCAATGATGACCTTAAAGATATTCCTATTCATTTTGCGATTTATAAACAATCAGATCAAAATTCAATTACTCCAGGTGAATTCATCGCCAATACTACAGTGGATGATGACCAAACTAAAATTAATAAATGGAATAAAATTGATCAAGTTTCAGCACTCTTACCTTCATCAACAGCTGAAAAGTATAATGAGAATTTAAATAATAATTTCAAGCAATTCAATAATAATCTACAATCTTACTTTACTAATTTTACGCAAGCAGTAGGTAAAGTGAAATTTGAAGGTAAGAAACCAACTCAATTAACAATAGACTTACCGATTGATTACTATGGTCAAGCTGAGACGATTGGTATTACGCAGTATGTTACAGAACAAGCGCAGAAATACTTTGATAATATCGATAGTTATGAAATTCGCATTAAAGATGGCAATACGCCAAGAGCTCTAATTAGTAAATCTAAAGAGGATAAAGAACCTCAAGTTCATATTTATAATAATTAATTAAAAAACTACGGATAATACCTAAATGATAGGCTATCCGTAGTTTTTAATATAATCATGCTACTTTTCACGAACAATTGATTTAACTTTTTCAATGTCTCGTTCAACAAAGTCACCAGGATGTTGCGTTAACAAACTAACAACATAGGTAACAATAACACTAACTAAGAAACCTGGAATGATTTCATACATGCCAAAAATTTCATTGATACCAGCTAGAGGTTTAATCCATACAATCCATATAATGACCACGAGCGCACCAGCTACCATACCACTAATCGCACCAGCTCGAGTTAACTTCTTCCAGTAAAGTGAGAATAATACTAATGGACTGAAAGATGCGCCAAAGCCTGCCCAAGCATTACCAACCAAATTCAGAATCGTGTCATTAGGAGACCATGCAATTGCGATAGCAACAATGGCAACGGCTAATACAGAAAGTCTACCAACCAATACGAATTCTTTTTGATGTGATTTTGCGCGTTCTTCACCACGAATTAATTTATAGAAGTCTTCTGTTAAGGAACTTGAAGTAACCAATAATTGTGATGAAATCGTGCTCATAATTGCTGCAAGAATGGCGGCTAATAAGAAACCACCTACTAACGGGTGAAATAAAATTTGACTCATAATGATGAATAACGTTTCAGGATCATCCATTTTAACGTGATTGTCTGGTATAAACGCAATACCAGTTAAACCAACGCCTACAGCACCTAGTAGGCCAACAGTCATCCAACTAATACCTAATCGACGTGCTTTAGGTAACATTTTATGTGACTTTATAGACATAAATCTTACAATGATGTGAGGTTGACCAAAATAACCTAGACCCCAAGCAAATAGAGAAATAATACCAAGTGTAGTCGTACCTCTAAATAAGTCCATATTCGTTGGTTTCATTTCAGCTACTCGAGAAAAAGTATCCCAACCATTAAGTTGCAATATAGCAACGATAGGAACCATAACCATCGCGATTAACATAATGACGCCTTGGAAGAAATCGGTAATCGATACAGCCAAGTAACCTCCGAAGAAAGTATAGGCAATCACGATGACAGCAACGAGTAGTAATCCAAAGTGATAGTTTAATCCAAATGCACTTTCAAACAGCTTACCACCAGATACAAAGCCAGAGTGAGTATATAATGTGAAGAATACTACAATGATTAAACCAGAAATAATTTTAATAATATTTTCTTTATCATTAAGTCGATTTTTGAAGAAATCAGGAAGGGTGATTGCATCGCCTGCCACTTCTGTATACACTCTCAATCTTGGTGCCACAATAAGATAGTTGACATAGGCACCTAATGTAAGTCCGATCGTTATCCAAATTGCTGATAGGCCTGTGCTATAGACTGAACCTGGAAGCCCCATAATCATCCAACCGCTCATGTCTGATGCACCGGCAGACAATGCTGTAATATATGGTCCGATATTTCGACCACCAAGCATATATTCACTTAAGTTACCCGTAGCTTGTTTGTAGCCGTAATAACCAATAATAAGCAAAATAATAAAATAAATCGCAATCATTATGTATGTTTGCCAATTGGTATTCACTTGACTAGGCAAGCTTGCTCCTAAAATAAGCATATAGAAATACCCCCTTTGATTTTAACGAAGTAGATACATAGATGTTTAATAAACTTTGATAAATTTTAAATACATATGTATGCAACCTTTTTAATTAATTTAGTTACATGTAATATTATACAATGTGATGAATGGTTTAGAGAAGTGTTAATTTTTATTTTTAAAAAGAAAAACACTTTAAACACTTAATAATAAAGGGTTTTTAAAAAACGGAAATTAGCAATCATATTGTCCATGATGTGTATATTTAAATGTTTAATGTCCTTAAATGCAAATTATAGACCACATATATGTCAAAAATTATAATTGAGTTACATTAATTGTGGTGCAAAAAGATCTTGTTTTTCTATCAATTAACCATTCACAATGCTTTACCGTTGTGTTGATTCAATAAATATTTAGATTTTTAGGTGAAAATTTGATACAATTTTATGATGAATGAGTAATAAGGAGGCTTTTAATAAATGACTAAAGTTACACGCGAAGAGGTTGAACATATAGCACATTTAGCAAGACTTCAAATTTCTGAAGAAGAAACTGAAGAAATGGCTAATACACTTGAAAGTATCTTAGATTTTGCTAAGCAAAATGATACAGCAGATACAGAAGGTATTGAACCAACGTATCACGTATTAGATTTACAAAATGTGTTACGTGATGATGAAGCAATCGAGGGCATTCCTCAAGAACTTGCATTAAAAAATGCTAAAGAGACAGAAAATGGTCAATTTAAAGTACCAGCTATCATGAATGAGGAGGAAGCTTAAGATGAGTATTCGTTATGAATCAGTTGAAAAATTATCAGAAATGATTAAAAACAATGAGATTAAGCCTTCAGAAGTTGTCAAAGACATCTATGATGCAATTGAAGAAACGGATCCTACAATTAAATCATTTTTAGCATTAGATAAAGATAATGCAATTAAAAAAGCTAAAGAATTAGATGAATTACAAGCAAAAGGCCAAATGGAAGGTAAATTGTTTGGTATTCCAATGGGAATCAAAGACAACATTATTACTAAAGACGTGGAAACAACATGTGCAAGTAAAATGTTAGAAGGATTTGTTCCTATTTATGAATCAACTGTAATGAATAAATTACATGATGAAAATGCCATTTTAATCGGTAAACTTAACATGGATGAGTTTGCTATGGGTGGTTCTACAGAAACATCATACTTTAAACAAACAGTTAATCCATTCGATCATAAAGCTGTACCAGGTGGTTCATCTGGTGGTTCTGCAGCAGCAGTTGCAGCGGGATTAGTACCGTTTAGTTTAGGGTCAGATACTGGTGGCTCAATTCGTCAACCAGCAGCATATTGTGGTGTCGTAGGAATGAAACCAACTTATGGACGCGTTTCACGTTTCGGATTAGTTGCATTTGCATCATCACTAGATCAAATAGGACCAATTACACGTAATGTTAAAGATAACGCTATCGTGTTAGAAACGATTTCTGGCGTTGATAGAAATGACTCTACAAGTGCACCAGTTGAAGACGTTGACTTCACATCAGATATTGGTAAAGATATTAAAGGTTTAAGAGTAGCGTTACCAAAAGAGTATTTAGGTGAAGGTATCAATGAAGATGTTAAAGAAGCTGTTAAGAATGCAGTTGAGACACTTAAATCTTTAGGTGCAGAAGTTGAAGAAGTTTCACTTCCAAATACTAAATATGGTATTCCATCATATTATGTTATTGCGTCATCTGAAGCATCAGCAAACTTAGCTCGCTTTGATGGTATTCGTTATGGTTACCATTCTAAAGAAGCTCAAACATTAGAAGAATTATATAAAATGTCTAGATCTGAAGGTTTTGGCGCTGAAGTTAAACGCCGTATCTTCTTAGGTACTTTCGCGTTAAGTTCTGGATATTATGATGCATACTATAAAAAATCACAAAAAGTTAGAACATTGATTAAAAATGACTTTGATAAAGTATTTGAAAACTATGACGTAGTTGTAGGACCAACAGCACCAACGACTGCATTTAACTTAGGTGATGAAATTGATGATCCTTTAACTATGTATGCTAATGACTTATTAACTACACCTGTTAACTTAGCTGGTTTACCAGGTATTTCTGTTCCTTGTGGGCAATCAAACGGTAGACCAATCGGCTTACAATTTATCGGTAAACCTTTTGATGAAAAGACGTTATATCGTGTGGCATATCAATATGAAACACAATTCAACTTACATGACGCATATGAAAAATTATAAGGAGTGGAAATAATGCATTTTGAAACAGTTATCGGGCTTGAAGTTCACGTTGAGCTAAAAACAGACTCAAAAATGTTCTCTCCATCACCAGCACATTTTGGAGCTGAACCTAACTCAAATACAAATGTTATTGACTTAGCATATCCTGGTGTATTACCAGTCGTTAATAGACGTGCTGTAGACTGGGCTATGCGTGCATCAATGGCTTTAAATATGGACATTGCGACAAATTCTAAATTTGACCGTAAAAACTATTTCTATCCAGACAATCCAAAGGCATATCAAATTTCTCAATTTGATCAACCTATCGGTGAAAATGGATATATTGATATCGAGGTAGATGGTGAAACAAAACGTATTGGAATCACACGTCTTCACATGGAAGAAGATGCTGGTAAATCAACACATAAAGATGGTTATTCATTAGTTGACTTAAACCGTCAAGGTACACCATTAATCGAAATTGTTTCTGAACCGGATATCAGATCTCCAAAAGAAGCATATGCTTATCTAGAAAAATTACGTTCAATCATCCAATACACTGGCGTATCTGACTGTAAAATGGAAGAAGGATCATTACGTTGTGATGCCAACATTTCATTACGTCCTTATGGACAAAAAGAATTCGGTACTAAAACTGAATTGAAAAACCTTAACTCATTTAACTATGTAAGAAAAGGTTTAGAATATGAAGAAAAACGCCAAGAGGAAGAATTATTAAACGGTGGTACTATTGGACAAGAGACACGACGTTTCGATGAATCAACTGGCAAAACAATCTTAATGCGTGTTAAAGAAGGTTCAGATGACTATCGTTACTTCCCTGAACCTGATATCGTACCTTTATACGTTGATGATGAATGGAAAGCACGCGTACGTGAAACAATTCCTGAATTACCAGACGAACGTAAAGCGAAATACGTTAATGATTTAGGATTACCAGAATACGATGCCCACGTCTTAACACTTACTAAAGAAATGTCAGATTTCTTTGAAGGTGCTATAGACCAAGGTGCCGATGTTAAATTAACATCTAACTGGTTAATGGGTGGCGTTAATGAATATTTAAATAAAAATCAAGTTGAGTTACAAGATACTCAATTAACGCCAGAAAACCTTGCTGGTATGATTAAACTTATTGAAGACGGTACAATGAGTAGTAAAATCGCTAAAAAAGTTTTCCCAGAGTTAGCTGAAAATGGTGGAGATGCTAAACAAATTATGGAAGACAAAGGTTTAGTACAAATCTCTGATGAGGCTACTTTAACTCAATTTGTTACAGAGGCGTTAGACAATAATCCACAATCAGTTGAAGATTATAAAAATGGTAAAGGCAAAGCGATGGGCTTCTTAGTTGGTCAAATTATGAAAGCATCTAAAGGCCAAGCTAACCCTCAAAAAGTAAACCAAATTTTAAAACAAGAATTAGATAAACGCTAATTAAATGATGCATTTGTATGTCATTCAATGATTAATTAACAGTCTGGGAAAAAATAATATAATAATGCTATTTTGCAAATTCGCAGTAGCTGACTGAGCTGAGAAGGCGCTTAAATCAAGCTTTTCTCAGTTCTAGTCATCCTTGCGGGGGTGGGACGACGAATTCAAAAGAATTCTGTCCCGCTCCTTTTTAATTTTGGTACATTTTAAGCGCTAGCACCCGGTGTAATATAAGATTTACAATCACTATATGACTGATAATATATAGGATGTATTTTAAAGTTTATTGATTTAAATACTTCCAACTCTCTTATAAATCATTTAATATAAGAATATGTATAAAAAGATGAGGGATAATTTATGAGAAAACGTGCAAGAATCATTTATAATCCAACTTCTGGAAAGGAACTCTTCAAAAGAACTTTACCAGATGTTTTAATAAAATTAGAACGTGCCGGTTACGAAACAAGTGCTTATGCAACAGAGCGTGAAGGAGACGCAACACTTGAAGCGGAACGTGCACTTAAAAGAGATTATGATATTATCATAGCTGCTGGTGGAGATGGCACGCTTAATGAAGTGGTAAATGGTATCGCGGAGCAACCTAATCGCCCAAAATTAGGCATTATTCCTATGGGGACGGTGAATGATTTCGGTAGAGCCTTACATCTACCAAGCGATATTATGGGGGCGGTTGATGTCATCATTGATAATCATACAACGAAAGTTGATATTGGTAAGATGAATAACCGCTACTTTATCAATTTAGCAGCCGGCGGACAATTAACGCAAGTGTCCTATGAAACGCCAAGTCGCTTAAAGTCTATCGTGGGTCCTTTCGCGTATTACATCAAAGGTTTTGAAATGTTACCTCAAATGAAAGCGGTAGATTTAAGAATAGAATACGATAATCAAGTCTTTCAAGGTGAAGCATTATTATTCTTATTAGGACTTACAAACTCTATGGCGGGATTTGAGAAATTAGTTCCAGACGCGAAATTAGACGATGGTCATTTTACATTGATTATTGTTGAAAAGGCTAACTTGGCTGAATTAGGACATATTATGACATTAGCGTCTCGTGGAGAACACATTAAACATCCAAAAGTCATCTATGAAAAGGCAACATCTATTAATATTTCATCATTTACAGAAATGCAATTGAATGTAGATGGAGAATATGGCGGTAAATTACCAGCCAATTTCTTGAATTTAAAGCGTCATATCGAAGTATGCACACCAAAGGATATATACAACGAGGAGTTAACTGAAGATCAGCAAGTTGAAGATGGTATCATTGAAGAAAAACCATCAAATGAAGAGATTATAAGAAATAATGAAATATCAGAGTAATTTATACAGTTGAAGAGGTTGAGCAATAGTTTTAATGGCTTGGGTATGAAAAACAAACCTAGGTTAAACTACTCCAACCTCTTTTTATGTGGGGTGAAATAATGGAAACAATAAGTAAAAATGCAATTAACCATGGTAATGTTGTTGATTTAACGCACGAAGGGCATGGTGTTATCAAAATCGATCGTTACCCAATTTTTGTGCCAAATGCGTTAATTGGAGAAGAAATAGAATACAAAATTATCAAAGTAAAGAAAAATTTTGCGATAGGCAAACTACTTCAAGTTGTGAAACCGAGTGAGCATCGCGTTGAACCACCATGCAAATATTATTGGAAGTGCGGTGGTTGTCAATTACAACATATGACTTATGAAGCACAATTGGCAATGAAACAATCACAAGTGATTAATCTCTTCCATAGAAAAGCACAATTTACCGATACAACCATTCATAAAACTGTTGGAATGGATAATCCATGGCATTATAGAAACAAATCACAGCTACCTATTGGTACCGATAAAAATGGACAAGCAGTCATGGGATATTATCGACAACGAAGTCACGATATTATTGATATGGATAGTTGTTTAATCCAAGATGGTATACATCAAGATATTATGAATCACGTTAAACAATGGATTAAAGAATATCATATCAGTATCTATAATGAACGTACTAAAAGTGGATTGTTAAGACATCTAGTTATTCGCACAGGCTATTATACCGATGAAATGATGGTTATCTTTGTAACCAATGGAAAACATTTTAGAGACGCTTCAATTCTAGTGGAAAAGTTAAAACAAACATTTCCTAACATTACGAGTATTAAGCAAAACATTAATAACAGCCATTCTAATGTTATTATGGGTCAACAATCGATAACACTATATGGTAAAGACAAAATTGTAGATCAACTTAGCGATACAACATTTAAGATTAGTGATCAATCATTTTACCAAATTAATTCATCTCAAACTGAGAAATTATATCAAAAAGCAATAGAGTATGCGCAGTTAACAGGAGAAGAAACAGTACTCGATACATACTGTGGTATTGGTACGATAGGTCTATACATGGCACCAGTAGCTAAACATGTGTATGGTGTTGAAGTTGTGCCATCTGCGATTAAGGATGCACAGCAAAATGCGACTTTAAATGGATTTGAAAATACAACTTTTGTCTGTGGTAAAGCTGAAGAGGTCATTATAAAATGGAAACAACAAGGTATCAGACCGGATGTTGTAATGGTAGACCCACCGCGTAAAGGCTGTGATGAAACCTTCTTACAAACTTTACTGAAACTTAATCCTAAACGTATTGTGTATATTTCGTGTAACCCTTCAACACAACAAAGGGATGCACAAATTTTAGACACACAATATGAGTTGAAAGAAATTACACCGGTCGACATGTTCCCACAAACAACACATGTAGAAACAGTAGCATTGTTTGAAAGAAAATGATACGTGATATTTCATAATACGAATATTAAGAAATGATTACAGCGCATTAAATCTTATAGAAAAGGTTTTTTTCTCGATATAGACTGTGTATACTATGGTTGAAATTAAGAAAGATTGGAGGTCATTTTTGTGCAAAAATTTGATTTTTCGCCTAGTCGAATCAATTTACCTAAGTTTATTACAACCCAATTGGTCGTGGTTTTATTTATGATATTGTTTACATACAAGTGGGCGTTTATGTTTACAACTATTCATGAGCAAACTTTTTTAGCTAATTTACTCTATGGATTTTTAGGTTTTGTCGTTATTTTAGGATTACATGAATTGATTCACAGACTTTCGTTTTTTATTTTTTCAAAGGGTGAACAGCCTAAATTAAAATATAAAAAAGGATTTCTATTAGTACATATTTCAAAAAAATGTTTTAACAAATGGCAATTTTGCACAATTATGTTAGCTCCAATGGTCATCATTACTGGTCTATTAATGTTGATATTTAGTTATTATACGTACTCTTCAATTATCATCATGTTAAGTATTCATTTCGGGTATTGTCTAATAGATTTATATCTAGTAGGTATTACGTTTACGAATAAATTTGAGTACATTCATCCATCCGATGAAGGATTAATTATGTATTATCAGCGTCCTATACAAGTTAATAATGAGTTTGAATAAATCATAAGTCTCAATATGATTATATATGTGCACATTTCATGAGTTTTGAAAGATTTCACATTATAATTACGTTGAGGCTTATTTTTTAAAGAGGTGAGACAATGGCTGAAAGAAGAATTATACATATAGATATGGATTACTTTTTTGCGCAAGTAGAAATGCGAGATAATCCTAAATTAAAAGGGAAACCAGTGATTGTTGGTGGGAAGGCGAGTACACGCGGCGTGGTTTCTACTGCATCATATGAAGCGCGAAAATATGGTGTTCATTCTGCAATGCCAATGTCTCAAGCCCATAAATTATGCCCCAATGGTTATTATGTCAGCGCAAGGTTTGATGCCTATAGAGAAGCTTCTGCTATTATTATGTCTATATTTAAAAGTTACACAGATATCGTTGAGCCAATGTCACTCGACGAAGCATATTTAGATATTACACATTTAGTCAGATCTGACTTACCGGCATCAAAAATTGCAAGTTTTATTCGTCGTGATATTTTTGAACAAACGGGTTTAACATCATCTGCAGGTGTTTCGTATAATAAATTCTTAGCAAAATTAGCAAGTGGAATGAACAAACCGAATGGCATGATGGTTATTGATTATAATAATGTAAATGATATTTTAATGAATTTAGATATTGGCGACTTTCCAGGTGTGGGCAAAGCCTCGAAAAAAGTAATGCATCATCATGATATCTACACAGGGAAAGATTTATATGACAAAACAGAATTTGACTTAATACGTTGGTTTGGAAAAAGAGGTCGTGGCTTATATCAGAAAGCCAGAGGTATTGATCATAGTGAAGTGAAAGCGAAAAGAGTGCGTAAATCCGTGGGAACTGAACGCACGTTTTCAACTGATGTCAATGATGATGAAGTCATATTGCAGAAGATATGGGAACTATCTGGAAAAACAGCAGAACGTTTAACTAAATTGCAAAAATCAGGTAGCACTGTAACAGTTAAATTAAAAACATATCAGTATGAAACATTTTCAAAACAAAGGAGCTTAAGAGAGCCGGTTAATAGTGATATTGATATATACAATGTTGCCTATGATTTATATAACGAATTAAAGGATCCCGATATTCCAATAAGATTAATTGGTGTCACAGTAGGGAATTTAGAACAATCAACATATAAAAATATGACAATCTATGATTTTATTTAAAGATAAAGGTCAATGCCGATAAAATGTACTTTGCTTATCAAAATACATTTCACATCATGCGTTAGCCTTTATCTTTTAAATTTTTACCATAAATTTGGAGCATACTTTGCAAATTATCATAATGCTTTAATAATCTAAATGTAATCATTGCACATGCTTTGGCATCATTGAGCGCATCATGATGACCGTGAAAGTCTAATTGATAATGATTCATTAAATGTTTAAGACCATAGCGATATGCATCAATCGTACGTTTAGCAAGTTGATACGAACAAAAGTAAATCATTGACGGAGTTTCAATATTTAATTGCTTTAAACTTTGGTGAAGTACATTCATATCAAAGGCAGCATTATGTGCAACAACAGGTAAGTTATCAATAAATTGCATCATATAGGGATATACATAGTCAAAACTGGGCGCATTATTGACATCCTCAGGTGTAATACCATGAACATTTATATTCGTCTTTGAGAAATAATCAAATGGATTGACTAAAGTGTAAAAGGATTCAACAATCTCATTATTGACAACTTTAACCATACCAACAGAACAGATACTTGTACGTTTACCATTTGCTGTTTCAAAGTCTAATGCAATAAAAGCATTATCCATATTTACACCATCCTTTCATGTATAGATGTTTTCATTTTAGTAGTAGTATAAAAACATTTCCAGAATGTTGCACAACTAAAAAAGGGAGTGGACAGAATTCTTTTAAAATTCGTGTTCACTCCCAGCTTGCTTAGCT
>NZ_JAFENV010000031.1:49492-80842 GCF_016892225.1 Staphylococcus sp. GDY8P47P
CTTAGCTTGTAGAATTTCTTAGTGAAATTGTCTTTGCTAGGGCCCGCATGCAAGATTGACTAGAACTGAAAAAGCTTGAGTTAAATGCCTTTCCAGTAACAGCCAACTATCGATTATTTTTAGATATAGTCTTATCTATATCGTGTCTGAATTTAATAAGGAAAGCATTATTCTTCATTAAATGAACGTGCTGCTAATTCTTTTTCATATAAATATAAAGTATTGCAGTCGTCGCCAATACGATTTAAATAATCAATGTGTGTTTCAAAAGTTGCTTCTTCTTCCACTTGTTCATCTAAGAACCAGTTTAAGAATGAGATAGTAGCATAGTCTTTATCTTTTTGAGCAATTTCAGATAAATTATAGAAACGACGTGTTACGTCTTGTTCTTGTGCTAATCCATCTTTAAATGTTTCAAGGATTGATTTGAATTCAGTTTTAGGTGCTGGAATTGATTTGAATTCAGCGTGTTCACCACGGTCATTAATGTAATCATAGATTTTTTTACCGTGGAAACGTTCTTCTTT
The DNA here is from genome assembly GCF_016892225.1 of Staphylococcus sp. GDY8P47P. Lineage (NCBI taxonomy): Bacteria > Bacillati > Bacillota > Bacilli > Caryophanales > Staphylococcaceae > Staphylococcus > Staphylococcus sp. GDY8P47P. The sequence continues at coordinate 50,020 of NZ_JAFENV010000031.1, forward strand.
AGCTTGTTGAATGTAGAAATTAGCGAAACCTTCATATGAAGCGTCATCACAATAAGCTGCCATTGCCATATAAGCATGCGCTGCGAAATATTCATGGTTCATTTGATCATTAAGTGCTTCTAACAAGTCTTTACTTAACATAATTAAGTCACCTCTATTAAAAATTTGTCATTTATTTTGTCTTTGTTCATAAAGAGTATAACAAATCTATTCTCATTAGTAAATAATAATTATTATAATCTAGGGTGTAACTTGTTATTTTTAATTGAGAATGTTTTTTTGTTATACCCGTTACGTGTTATAATTATTCAAGTGATTTATATGAGGAGGAAGCACATGAGACAATGGACTGCAACGCACTTAGCGAAATTGGCACGTAAGGCTAGTATCGCTGCCGGGAAAAAAGGTACTGACTTACCTGGACAAGTTGCCCGCAAAGTGGATCAAAATATATTAAGAAAATTAGCTGCAAAAGTTGATGATATCGTTTTTATTAGCGGAACGAACGGTAAAACGACTACATCTAATCTTATAGGACATACTTTAAAAGCAAATCACATTGATATCATACATAATAATGAAGGTGCGAATATGGCGGCAGGTATTACATCTGCTTTTATCATGCAAAGCACTAAAGATACTAAAGTAGCTGTCATTGAAATTGATGAAGGATCAATACCACGTGTATTAAAAGAAGTGACACCATCAATGATGATTTTTACAAATTTCTTCCGTGATCAAATGGATCGCTTTGGTGAAATCGATATAATGGTAAATAATATTGCTAAGTCTATTAGTAATAAGGGAATCAAATTGTTACTTAATGCAGATGATCCGTTTGTTAGTCGACTCAAAATCGCTAGTGATTCGATTGTTTATTATGGCATGAAAGCACATGCACATGAATTTGAGCAAAGTACAATGAATGAGAGTAAATATTGTCCTAATTGTGGCAAACTATTAGTATATGATTACATTCATTATAACCAAATTGGTCATTACCATTGTTCATGTGGATTCAAACGAGAATTACCGAAATACGAAGTGACATCATTCTCTGCATCTCCATTCTTAGGATTAAATATTGGTGATACTACGTTTAATATGAAAATTGCCGGTGACTTTAATGCTTATAATGCGTTAGCGGCATATACAGTATTAAGAGAATTAGGTCTTAATGATGATTCGATTCGAACAGGGTTTGAATCATACACATCAGATAATGGACGTATGCAGTATTTCAAACTCAATCATAAAGAAGCAATGATTAACCTTGCTAAGAATCCCGCTGGCATGAATGCAAGTTTATCTGTGGGCGAACAATTAGAAGGTAAGAAAGTGTATGTTATTAGTTTGAATGATAACGCGGCAGATGGTCGCGATACGTCATGGATTTATGACGCTGATTTTGAGAAATTAAGCGAACAAAATATAGAAACGATTATAGTAACAGGAACTCGAGCTGAAGAATTGCAACTACGTCTGAAATTGGCTGAAGTGACTGTGCCTATCATCCTTGAAAAGGATATCTATAAAGCAACAGCATTGACTATGAACTATGAAGGATTTACAGTCGCAATTCCTAACTACACGTCATTATCTCCGATGTTAGAACAACTTAATCGTTCATTTACAGGAGGGCAATAAATATGAATGAATTAACCGTTTATCATTTTATGTCAGACAAATTAAATTTATATAGTGATATTGGAAATATTATTGCACTCAAACAAAGAGCAAAGAAACGTAATATTCAATTAAATGTTGTTGAGGTTAACCAAACTGAAGGTGTGACGCTTGATAACTGTGACATCTTCTTTATTGGTGGTGGAAGTGATAGAGAACAAAGTATTGCGACTAAAGAATTAAGCAAAATGAAGACCACACTTAAAGATGCAATTGAAGATGGTATGCCAGGATTGACAATTTGTGGCGGCTACCAATTCTTAGGAACAAAATATATTACTCCTGATGGCACTGAACTTGAAGGATTAGGTATATTAGATTTTTATACTGAATCACGTACTGAACGATTAACTGGCGATATCGTCATTGAGAGTGATACATTTGGTACAATAGTTGGCTTTGAGAATCATGGTGGACGTACACATCATCATTACGGCACGTTAGGACACGTTACAGTAGGATATGGAAATAATGATGAGGATAAACAAGAAGGTATCCACTATAAAAACTTACTAGGTACCTATTTACATGGACCTATTTTACCTAAAAATCATGAAATCACGGATTATTTATTAGAAAAAGCCTGTGAACGTAAAGGTATACCGTTTGAACCTAAACAACTAGATAACACTGAAGAAGAAGCAGCTAAGCGTGTTATTATTGAACGTTCATCTAAGAATAAATAATAGTTGACTATTATTTAGTAAAGGGAGTGGGACAGAATTCTTTTTAAATTCGTTGTCCCACCCCCGCAAGGGTGACTAGAACTGAGAAAAGCTTGAATTAAGCGCCTTCTCAGTTCAGTNNCAAATTTGCAAAATAGCTTCACTATATTATTTTTGTCCCAGACTCTTATTTATTTGTCATTGTATCTACTATCTAATAATTTATAAATTAAAAGTATTTCATAAATGATATGACTTTTTATTTGATTTTGATCAAACTCTTCTAATCGCTTAACAGAAGACTTAAGTGTTGATGCAGATGAACGATGTGGTTCGAAATGATCGCTATTGACTATATTATTGACACTATGACTGATTTTAATAATTGCCATTTTTTCCTCAGGCGTAAATACTAAATGAATATGCTTAGGTAAATAAATGATATTTGACAGGTGGGTCGCAAGTAATCGGTCAATATATGAACGGTTCGAAATCTGTTTCAACCGTTTCCACTCATCTTCCTTGTTCTTATGGTAGCGTAATTCATCTTTTTGATATCCAGTTAATGTCTCAGATTTGTTAATCACACCCATTAGCTTATTTAATAAATCATTACTAGCATCTGAATCAAATTTTCCTAATAATAATTCATTACATCTTGATGAAAATAACTCATACATTTTATATTCTGATTGTGTTAGATTATCCTCAATTTGTTGGTAATATTTGGGAGGAAGAACGACAAAATTAACTAATCCCGCTGTGACCAAACCAATCAACGCTGTTAATAATCTTGAGAAGAAGTTAAAGAAATAGGCATCGTGTATACCAGGTATCATAGCAACTGATGTTAATACCGCAACGGTCGTACCAACTTGTAAATTTAATTTTGTACAAGCTAAAATCGTGAACAGTGCACTAAATGTATAGGTTAATGCTGATTGATCTCCAAAAATAAATGTAAAAATAACAGCGAATAATGCGCCAATGACTGTCGCTGGCAATCTTCTGTACCCTTTTTTTAATGATGCTTTGGCTGTAGGTTCGATTGTTACAATAGCTGTTAATATCGCAAAGATAGGAGTTAAATTAAGCATCAAACAAAATAGAGATGTTAAAAAAGTGGCTAAACCAGTTTTAATGGTTCTAGCACCAATAATTCTTTTGTACCATTTATCCATATGATAAATCCTCTCGTTGTACGAAAATAACATTAATATGTTTCTTTAATAAGTAAATTATTTTCACTTCATTTTTTGTATGTTTAGTATATCAAAATTTTTTTGGTATAATAAGATGTAATCACAATTAAAAAGGAACGGGATATTATGATTGTAAAAACAGAAGAAGAATTACAAGCCTTAAAAGAAATAGGTTACATTTGTGCTAAGGTTAGGGATACGATGCAAGAAGCTACTAAACCTGGCATCACAACTAAAGAATTAGACAATATTGCTAAAGATTTATTTGAAGAACATGGCGCTATTTCAGCACCTATTCATGATGAGAATTTCCCTGGACAAACATGTATTAGTGTAAATGAAGAAGTTGCACATGGAATTCCAGGGAAACGAATCATTCGTGAAGGCGATTTAGTTAATATTGATGTATCAGCGTTAAAAAATGGCTATTACGCAGATACTGGTATTTCATTTGTTGTGGGTGAAGCAAGTGATCCACTTAAACAAAAAGTATGTGACGTTGCATTAATGGCATTTGAAAATGCGATGGCAAAGGTTAAACCAGGAACTAAATTAAGTAATATTGGTAAAGCTGTGCATGCAACTGCACGTCAAAATGATTTAACTGTCATCAAGAATTTAACAGGACACGGCGTAGGTCAATCTTTACACGAAGCACCTAATCATGTAATGAATTATTATGACCCTAAAGATAAAACGTTGCTTAAAGAAGGGGTTGTAATCGCAGTAGAACCGTTTATTTCTTCTAAAGCAACATTCGTAACAGAAGGTAAGAATGAATGGGCATTTGAAACAAGAGATAAAAGTTATGTAGCCCAAATTGAACATACGGTTATCGTTACTAAAGATGGTCCATTATTAACGACTAAAATAGACTAATTTTAGAAGTAAATCTTTAATTGGCTAAACGTGAATAGATAAGTAAAAAGACAATTTCTAGTGAGTTTTGATACGCACCTTAATAGTTAATCTTAAAATCTAACTTTATGAGTGCATTCACTATAGAAATTGTCTTTTTTATATTTACTTTGCTTTTAAAATGCAAACGGGTTTATTTATTTTCTTAAGTGCGATTTAATGCCACTTATCAATGACTGGTATAAACGTGTGTATTCATCCGCTTGTATGTGACTCTATCGTTCATTAAGAGATGGATAATGTGACTACCAATTAAAGATATGTTAACTATGCGACCTTCACTTGTCGCAGGTAATTTAAACAGAGTCTGGGACATAAATAATATAATAATGCTATTTAGCAAATTAGCAGTAGTTGACTGAACTGAGAAGGCGCTTAAATCAAGCTTTTCTCAGTTCTAGTCACCTTTGCAGGGGTGGGACGACGAATTTAAAAGAATTCTGTCCCACTCCCATTGAAACATGTTTACTTGGTCCATTGTTGTTCAACTTTGCCAAATTTCCATATTAAATAAGAAATGAGCCAACTTGTTAAGAACAAAATGACCATAATATAACCAAAATAATCAAACTGAATATTTGCGATGAATGTCCAGAAAGCACCACTTAATTGGTATTTTTCTGCTATGATTTGAAGCAACTCTGTAGTACCGATTAACAATGCAGCGATAACTGAGATGGCAGTAATTGTAATGTTGTAATAAATTTTCCGAATAGGATTGAAAAACGCCCAATTATAGGCAGAGGTCATCAATATACCATCTAACGTATCAAGTAAACTCATGCCTGCAGCAAATAGTATAGGCAAGGATAAGATACCTATAAATGAAATTGCTTGCTGAGACGCACCAGAAGATAACGCAAGTAAAGAAATTTCACTTGCAGTATCAAATCCTAAGCCAAATAAAAAACCAAGGGGCAAGACATGCCAACTACGATTTATGAGTTTAAAGTAGGGGCCAACTAAACGAGAAATCAATCCACGTGCCTCTAATAAATCATTTAATTTATTATCATTTATAAGTTCATTTCTTAATTTTAAGAAAAGCGTAATTAAGGATACTAATATGATTAGATTCAAAATACCAATTAGAATTAAAAAACTTCCTGAAACAATTGTACCAATCATACCACCAATTTCTTGAAAATGTGGCAACACGTCTTTTGCCCATTTTACAGAAATACCTAAGAAAACAGACATAAGAAAGACGACTGTTGAATGTCCAATTGAGAAATAAAAGCCTACGCCGACAGGACTACGTTGTTGCTGTAATAATTTACGTACAGTATTGTCTATCGCAGCAATGTGATCGGCATCAAATGCATGGCGCAATCCCAGTGTATATGCGAGGATACCCATACCTAGAAGTAGATGGTTAGAATTTGCTAACCAAAGGAAACTGAAACCTAAAATGTGCAGAAAAATAACGATAAGAATGTAGGGGAGCCAATTCAGATGATGATGTGCTTGAGTCATTGATGTTACCTTCTTTCTAGAATAAATATACTTAATCATACACTTAAAAATGGTAAATATAAAATTAAGTTTATAATGAAATGAAGCAACATCGTACTAAAGTATGAGAACAAGATGGTCCCATAGCCTATGGGCGTTTATACCACTTTGAACTATAATTAAGCTTAATTAAGGACGAGGTGGTTCTATGAATTATATGGACTTATATTTAAAACATTTTCTTAAAGTGATTATTAAACGAAACATTAGTGATTATCAAATTAGTTTAGATGAAAAATTAAAAAACATTGAAAATTATATTGAATATTTAAAAGCTAAGAAAACGCAAATGAATAAGTTGATTGACAGTTTATCTGCAACATTAGAAAATAAATATATTGATATAACTAACACTTATAACATTAAACATGCTCAGGAAATTAATAATTATGAAATTGAAAGCCTTAAAAAACAACTGGATCTATTCGAAGCGTATTGTGCAAGAATTGAAGCAGATATTCATCGCTGTTCTAAAGAAAAAATTACAACTCAAGGCGAATGTGACATAATTGAACAAATGAGTATAGTAGCTTAATTAAGAGGGATAGGAGGCGACACATTGACTCGAAAATATATTTCGACAGAATTATTAATTATATTTACCGCTTTAATGATTATTGCAAATTTTTATTACATCTTTTTTGAAAAAATAGGTTATCTATTCGTATTACTTTTAGGATGTATATTAGTTTATGTAGGCTACCTTTACTTTCATAAAGTAAGGGGGCTCTTAGCGTTTTGGATTGGCGCCTTGCTTATAGCGTTTACTTTACTTTCAAATAAATATACTATTATTATTTTATTTGTCTTTCTGGTTATTGTTATTATAAGATATCTTATTTTTAAATTTAAACCATTGAAAGTAATTGCTTCAGAGGATGAAGTAACATCTCCTCAGTTTATAAAGCAAAAATGGTTTGGTGAGCAACGTACGCCAGTGTATGTGTATAAATGGGAAGATGTGCAAATTCAACATGGTGTTGGGGATATTCACATTGATATGACCAAAGCTGCGAATATTAAAGAAAATAATACAATTGTTGTAAGACATATTTTAGGGAAAATTCAGTTAGTGGTACCATTGAATTATAATATTAACTTGCACATGGCTGCTTTATATGGAAATGCATACTTAAATGGCCAATCTTATAAAGTTGAGAATAACCATATCCAGGTTGAAGAGAAGCCCAAAGAAGAAAATTATAACGTCAATATTTATGTTTCAACATTTATCGGAGATGTTGAGGTGATTTATCGATGAATCACTATTTAAGAGCTATCGGTTCAATGCTTATACTCGTCTATAGCATGTTAACCGCGTTCTTATTTATAGATAAAGTATTTGTTAATATTATCTATTTTCAAGGTATGTTTTATACACAAATTTTTGGTATACCTGTATTCTTATTTTTAAATTTAGTTATCATTTTACTTTGTATCATCGTAGGTTCAATTCTCGCATACAAAATTAATCAACAAAATACGTGGATTAAATCACAAATTGAACATGCTATAGAAGGTGAAACGGTAGGTATTAACGATCAAAATATTGAGCTTTACAATGAAACGATTGATATCTATCAAACATTAGTTCCTTTAAACCAAGAACTACATCGTCTACGAATGAAAACACAAAATTTAACTAATGAAAATTACAATATGAATGACGTTAAAGTTAAAAAAATCATTGAAGATGAACGTCAAAGGTTAGCTCGAGAGTTACATGACTCCGTTAGTCAACAACTTTTCGCTGCAAGTATGATGTTATCTGCAATCAAAGAAACAAAATTAGAGGCACCACTTGACCAACAGATTCCAGTCTTAGAGAAAATGGTTCAAGAATCACAATTAGAAATGCGTGCACTGCTACTTCATTTAAGACCTTTAGGCTTAAAAGATAAATCTTTAGGTGAAGGTATTAAAGACTTAGTCATCGATCTACAGAAGAAAGTGCCTATGAAAGTGATTCACGATATACAAGATTTCAAGGTGCCTAAAGGCATAGAAGATCATTTGTTTAGAATAACGCAAGAAGCGATTTCTAATACATTGAGACATTCTAACGGTACAAAAGTGACGGTTGAATTATTTAACCAACAAGATTATTTATTACTTCGAATTCAAGACAATGGTAAAGGTTTTAATGTTGATGAGAAATTAGAACAAAGCTATGGATTGAAAAATATGAGAGAACGTGCATTAGAAATCGGTGCGACATTCCATATCGTATCATTGCCAGATTCTGGAACAAGAATAGAAGTAAAGGCACCATTAAATAAGGAGGATGATAATTATGGCAATTAAAGTTTTGTTCGTGGATGACCATGAAATGGTTAGAATTGGGATATCAAGTTATTTATCAACACAATCTGACATTGAAATAGTTGGAGAAGGGGCGTCAGGTAAAGATGCAATTGCGAAAGCGCATGAACTTAAACCAGATTTAATTCTCATGGATTTATTAATGGATGACATGGATGGGGTAGAAGCTACTACTCAAATAAAAAAAGATTTACCTCATATTAAAGTCGTTATGTTAACAAGTTTTATTGAAGATAAAGAGGTATACAGAGCCTTAGATGCTGGTGTAGATAGTTATATTTTAAAAACAACCAGTGCGAGCGATATTGCAGATGCAGTACGTAAAACGTATAATGGAGAATCTGTATTCGAACCTGAAGTTTTAGTTAAAATGCGTAATAGAATGAAAAAACGTGCAGAGCTATATGAAATGTTGACTGAACGAGAAATGGAAATTTTATTATTAATTGCTAAAGGCTATTCTAACCAAGAAATTGCAAGTGCTTCTCATATCACAATTAAAACTGTAAAAACACATGTAAGTAATATATTGAGTAAATTAGAAGTGCAAGATAGAACGCAAGCTGTAATTTATGCATTCCAACATAATTTAATTCAATAAAAACATATAAATACAAAGTATTTTAACGAGACGCTTGCGTTGATTATTAATGAGGGAGCGGGACAGAATTCTTTTGAATTCGTCGTAACCCCAACTTGCTTAGCTTGTAAAATCACTTTCGTGATTTTTTGTGTTGGGGCCCCGCCCACCCCCGCAAGGATGACTAGAACTGAGAAAAGCTTGATTTAAGCGCCTTTTCAGTTCAGTCAGCTACTGCGAATTTGCTAAATAGCATTATTATATTATTTATGTCCCAGACTGAAGTAGTTCTAAAATGGGTAATGGAACGTAGTTGAGCGACGCCTGAGGGAGTTAGAACGATTGATGAACGTAAGTGCACACACACTTACGTAAATAGTTCTAAGATAGATTACGAAACAGAGTTGCGGAGACTCCTAGGGGAGCAGTGCTAGTCGAAGACTACAGGCTGAGACAGCACCCCAGGAAAGCGAAGCAACTTATGTGAGTGAATATCTATCTAAGATCGCCTTTAGAGGACTACAGGCACGAGCCTTGCGAGCCAACAATTCGGAGTATTGTAAATAAAGAAGCCAGTAAATGAATTTTTTTAAAACTCATTTACTGGCTATTTCTCTAGGCATGATGTCCCAGGCTCTTTTTATTTAATAAATATTACTTCTTAGTATCATCGTCGTTGTTAGTGAATTTATCTTTGATTTTCTCAGTTAATGAAGCGTCTTCTTCATTTTTATCTTCTGGATCTTTATCGACTTTGTAGTTTTCATCTTTACCAATTGCTGTTTGTTTATATTCATAAGTTGTATCTTCGTTGTAGTGGTTTTGGTTATTATCATCATGGTCTAATGCTGCTTCTTCAGGCGTTTGGCCTTTAATCACGTGTCTTTGATGTATAATTGCATTAATTTCAGCACCTATGATGATGATGAAACTTGTTAAATATAACCAAATTAAAAGGATAATAATCCCTGCGATACTGCCGTATGTTTTAGAATAGTTTCCAAAATTAGAAATATAGAAACCGAATGCGAAAGATCCAATTAACCAGATAACCGATGTAAATATCGCCCCTGGTAATACAGATTTTAATTTCGTTTTAACATTTGGCGCTACTGAGTATAGAATTGTAAAAAGAATCAAAATAATGATTAATGGAAGTACAACTCTAATTAAACTGAAAACCCATTTGACTTGATCATCTAATCCTAGGGGACCAAATAAGAAATGAGCGATAACTGAACCCATTGTTGGTAGTGCCATAGCTACTAAAAATACTACACCTAACACAATTGTAAATACAACACTTAATAACTTTAATAGAATACCGTTTCTATTATCTTCTACATCATAAGCAACATTAAATGAGTTCATGATTGAAGTCATACCATTAGAAGCTGACCAAATTGCTAAGATTAACCCGATAGATAGTAAACCACCACTTGAATTTTTAGTGACATCGCTAATGACACCTTGAATTAGACTAGACGTGTCAGCGGGTGCGTTACTTAGTAAACCAGTAATTTGGCTTTGATCTAAGTTGAATAGTGGTAATAAAGTTAATAAAAAGATCAGCATAGGGAACATAGCTAATACAAAATGATAAGTCATTTGTGCAGCCAAACCTGATGCATCATCTTTTCCTATACGATAGATTAAATATGAGAGAAAATTAGATTTCTTTGTATATTTAGCTGGTTTATTTAATCGTGATACAAAAAAGACTTGATTATCTTTTTTGGGTTCTTTAGATTGAAATTCTTGTGGTTCGACATATGTACGATCAACATTTATTTTATCTTGATTCTTCTCTTGTTCTTCTTTAATAGAGTTAAGATATTTTGAGTTCGATTTATTTTCTTTTGACATAACAATCTCCTTTGCTTTAACCACATACATAAATAAAAAGTAAAAGAAGCGGGACAGAAACCTGTTATATTAGAAGATTTCATTGTCCCGCTTTACTATGAGTGAAAATCAAAATTGATATGATTCACTTTTAGTTATTGCTTATGATCACTAACATGTTAGACGATGTAGCAATCGTAAGCAACCAATTATTGACCAATGCGGTTATTCTTACGGTTAACGAAAGTATCTTTCGCATCTTTAATTGATTTTTCTAATTCTGGATTATTACGACGAATTTCTTCAATTGTATCTTTCCAATATAAAACTTCGTCTTTAATAGAATTAAATTTAGAAGGTTTACGTGAACGATTACCTACTTTAATATCTTTTACAGATTGAACTAATGCATTACGTGTTGATTTGTCTGCTAACGTAGCAGCGCCACCAACAAGTGCACCTATTAGAATACCAGGAATTAATTTGTTTTCCATTTCATTTACCCCTCTTTCAAATTTGCATCTTTAACGATGAAATCAATTAGATTATCACAAGATGATTGTACCATTTCATATACACCTTCAAAATTATTTGTGTAGTAAGGATCTGGTACATCACTCTCTTCCATATTACTAAATTCAAGTAATTTGAACAATTTTCCTTTTAGGTTAGGATTGATGTTTTTGATATTATCAACATTACTTTGATCCATGGCAATAATATAATCAAAATCATCACTTGGTTCAAACAACTCACTAATCATACCATCAAAAGGTATATTATGGCGATTAAGAATATCTTGAGTACCTTCATGAGGAGGTTCTCCAAGGTTCCATTTGCCAGTGCCTCTTGAATAAACATTAACACCTGAAACATGTCTATCTTTCAAGCGTTGACGCATGATTGCTTCAGCCATAGGAGAGCGACATATGTTTCCAAGACATACAAATGCTATATCTACCATACTCTATTCCCCCTAATCTGTTATATATAAACCATTTTATAGTTATTTTAAAATTTTATAAAGACATAATATTACTTTATTCGATAAAAGTTTGTTAAATCGTCATACTTTGATAAAATATTGTATTAAAGAGGTGATAACGTGACTCAAAATAATAATAAAGAAATGATTGCAGAGATTAGAAAAAAGTTAAACATCGTTAATCAAGGATTATTAAATCCCGATAAATTTGAAGAAGCCAATCAACAAGATGTAGAGGAAATATACAATTTTGTAATGTCTAAAGATTCTTTTTCACCAAGTGAAGTGACAGCGATTGCTGACGAATTAGGCAACTTACGTCAAGATTAAGGAGGATGCGCATATGACTTCATTAAGTTATAACGAGAAATTACAACAATATGCAGAATTATTAGTAAAAATTGGCATGAACGTACAACCTAAACAACCTGTGCTCATTAGATCTTCAGTGGATGCTATCGAGTTGACGCGATTAATTGTTGAAGAATCTTATAAAGCAGGGGCTTCCGACGTTAAAGTTGTATATGCTGATTCTAGATTAAATAGACTTAAGTTCGAATATGAATCGGTCGATTATTTTGAACATCAAGCTGTAAAATCATATGAAGTAGATGAACGAATGGATTATGCTAATCGTGGTGCAGCTAATTTAGCTTTATTAAGCGGAGACCCTAACTTATTAAACGGTATAGATGCAGAAAAACTGAAAGCATATCAAATGAGTTATAGTCATGCATTCAAAGGTTATATGGAAGGAAGTCAAAAGAATCAATTTCCATGGGTAGTTGCAGCCTTTCCTTCTAAAGATTGGGCGAAACGTGTTTATCCAGAATTAGACGAAACAGCTGCACTGGAGAAATTTATTGATGAAGTATTTGATATCGTAAGAATTGATGGCAATGATCCTATTGAAAATTGGAAGCACCATATCGAAAACTTAAGTGTACATGCTAAACAAATGCAAGACAAAAATTATAAAGCCTTACACTATCAATCAGAAGGAACAGACTTAGTCGTTGGTCTTCCTAAAGGGCATATATGGGAGGATGCTACAAGCTATGTAAATGGTAATCAACAAGCATTTATAGCGAATATACCAACTGAAGAAGTCTTTACAGCTCCTGATCGTAATAATGTCAATGGATACGTGACGAATAAATTACCACTAAGTTATAATGGAACAATTATTGATGGCTTTACATTAACATTTAAAGATGGACAAATTGTAGATTTCAAAGCGGAAAAAGGCGAAGAGGTACTTAGAGATCTGATTAACACAGATGAAGGGTCTAAACGATTAGGTGAAGTTGCCTTAGTACCTGACGATTCTCCAATTTCAAATCGTAATACTATTTTTTACAATACACTTTTTGATGAGAATGCATCGTGCCATTTAGCTATTGGTTCGGCATATGGCTTTAATGTTGAAGGTGGTACAGAAATGACGACTGAAGAAAAAGTTGCCAGTGGCTTAAATGACTCAAATGTGCACGTTGATTTCATGATAGGTAGTGCTGATTTAACGATTTATGGAATTAAACAGGATGGCTCTAAAGAATTAGTGTTTAAAAATGGTAATTGGGCACAATAAAAATAGAAATTAATATAAAAGAGGTATAACGCATGTCAAATTCTCAAGATAATCGAAAATCAATGTCTGAATCGAAAAGTTTTAAAGCTAAGCAAGTATTTCCTCAAGACACCAATCATCATCACACAATGTTTGGTGGATCATTGATGGCTAATATAGATGAAATAGCAGCTATTACAGCGATGAAACATGCTAACGCACAAGTAGTAACAGCTTCAACAGATTCGGTTGATTTCTTAAGACCAATCAAAACAGGAGATATAACTTCATATGAAGCAATGGTCAGTTATGCAGGTACGAGTTCAATGGAAGTTTGTGTACAAATTATCATTGAAGATGTTTTAAATAAAGAAAAGCATTTAGCAGCCTTAAGTTTCCTTACTTTCGTTGCATTAGATGATAATGGGAAACCAGTCAAAGTACCAGATGTTTATCCAGAAACAAAAATTGAAAAATGGTTTTACGAAAGTGCACCTAAACGTGTTCAACGTCGTAAAGATAGAAGAGAAGAAAGTAAAAGTACTATCGAATTTTTATCAAATGCGCAACATATTGAAGAAATTTAAACTTTGTGAAGCGGCTTGTAATATAGATAGTATAGTTTAAAAGAGTAAAAATAAGCACCACATAAAATAATGTTAGAGTAAATTTATTTTATGTGGTGCTTATTATATTTGCTTGAAATGATTTAACTGAAAATATTTTCAGTATGCATTTCAATCTCATTTTTTCTGAAATCAGTGTTTGGATAGTACATGTTTTTAACTAGAACGTTAGGACCTAAACAGTGAAATGCCTCACAATGACAATTGAGTGATTGCGCTAAATCTGATGTAAGCCATTTATTAAATACGTCTGTTAATTTGTCAGTTTCAATATTTGAAATTGTACCATTTTCATCTCCGAAATCAGTCACAATCACATCGCCACTAAAGACATTAACATTCAGGCGACTACGTCCATCTGGATCATTACGTGTCGTAACATTTTTAGCATCGCGTAAACGCTGTAACAATGCTTGGTCATTGTCATCATTAATACATGGATAAATAGGTAATGTACCAAATAACATCCATACATTTTCATCTCTAATGTCTAATAAATGATGAATCGCTTGTTTCATTTCTTTTAAAGAAAGCACATTTAATTGACTTGCAAAATCTGCAGGGTACATTGGATGAACTTCATGGCGACTGCATTTCATGTCATTGACGATTTCATTGTGAATTTTATCTAAATAAGGTAATGTACTTTGATTTAACATCGTTTCAGCAGAAACAAACATACCTTGACTTGATAATGTACTTGCATTCTCTAACATCTGTTCATATAATTTTAATTTTGCTTTTAAAGGAGGTTGCTTCTTCATTGCGCCGAAACCTACATCAGTAAATTCTTGAATTGTACCCCAGTTATGAGAGATATGCATAACGTCTATGTATTCAGCTATATCTAAATAACGATCTTGCGGTAGTGTTAAATTAGAATTCATTTGAACATATATACCACGATCTTGTGCATATTTTAACAGTGGTTTAACAATGTTTTTAATTGATTTTTTTGAGAACATTGGTTCGCCACCTGTTATTGACATAGTTCGTAAGTGAGGTATTTCATCTAAACGACGATAAATGATATCCATAGGTAAAGCATCTGGATCTTTAGTTTGTAAAGTATAGCCAACAGCACAGTGACTACATCTCATATTACATAATGTAGTAGTAGTGAACTCTATATTACTTAGTGTTAACTGACCGTGTGTTTTAACATCGTTGTATGCTTCCCATGGATCGTTGTTAATTGAAATGGGTTTTTTCTGATTTGTCATCCACATATTTATTACTCCTAAACTTAAAAAAATTCCTTAATCCGTTGCAAAAGTACAGTAAACATTATTAAGATTATATCGCTTTTTGTCAAATTCTGTTAGGATAAAACTAACGTATAGTTTAATAAATATATATTAATAAGGAGAAATCGTTATGAATGAACAACAAACAATGGAACAAATTAAAACAAGATTATCAAAATTTTTAGAAGATATTGACCATGTAAATCCCGATGAAGTAAGCGTTGAAGATATAGATGAATGGATTGGATTACTAGACCAATTAGAAGAAAAAGTTAAACAAGTTTCTAAATAAATTGAAACACTTTAATCTATGTATGTTTAATATCACTTAATTTCGTCTATATAATTAGTATAATTCGAACAAGAAAGGTGATTGACTAATGGCTAAAAAAGTAGCAATTATTTTATCAAATGAATTCGAAGATATCGAATTAACTAGCCCTAAAGAAGCAATTGAAGAAGCTGGTTTCGAAACTGAAATTATTGGTGATACTGCAAATGCAGAAGTAGTAGGTAAACACGGTGAAAAAGTTACTGTTGATGTAAGTATTGCAGATGCAAAACCAGAAGATTACGATGGCCTACTTATTCCTGGTGGATTCTCACCAGACCATCTTCGCGGTGATGCTGAAGGTCGTTATGGCACATTTGCTAAATACTTCACTAAAAATGATGTGCCAGCCTTTGCGATTTGCCACGGCCCTCAAATTTTAATCGATACAGATGACTTAAATGGACGCACACTTACTGCTGTATTAAATGTACGCAAAGATTTATCAAATGCAGGTGCAAATGTCGTAGACGAATCAGTTGTAGTTGATAATAATATCATTACAAGTCGTACACCAGACGACTTAGATGATTTTAATAGAGAAATTGTTAAACAACTTCAAGCATAAATTTTATTGTTTCATAGACTTAAAACTAATTTGAAACATGCATGTTGCTATAAAGCAAATGTGTAAGTTATAGAACTGAGAAGAGGCTGTAAAGCTTCTCTCAGTTCTTTTTTTATTGCGATTAGGATGTTAGTCAACGATTGATCTAAAATGGCTTTAAACAATCTTTTCTCATACACCTTGGGACTGATTTTTCATGATAGGTATAGCTTAATCTAAAAACTACTGTTAAACTCACAGTTATAGAGTGAGTTTTAGTAAAGGAGCTACCACATGAAAAGAAGCCAAAGAATGAACAACTCGCCTGAGAGACATTCACATTACCGTAATGAACCTCATTACAATACGTATTATCAACCTGTAGGAAAACCACCTAAAAAGAAAAAAAGTAAACGTATATTTTTAAGAATATTTATTATATTTATCATCATATTTGCATTGTTTATTGGGTTAATGTATTTTTTATCTTCGAGAGCAAATGTTGATGACCTTAAAACAATTGAAAACAAAAGTAATTATGTTTCTTCAGACAATATGCCGGATTATGTAAAAGGTGCTTTTATTTCGATGGAGGATGAACGTTATTATAAACACCATGGATTTGACGTCAAAGGAACAACACGAGCATTATTCTCAACCATAGGTGATAGAGACGTTCAAGGTGGAAGTACAATTACACAACAAACTGTGAAGAATTATTATTACGACAATGAGCGTTCCTTTACTCGGAAATTAAAGGAATTGTTTGTAGCACATAAAGTAGAACAACAATATAGTAAAAATGAAATATTGAGTTTCTACTTAAATAACATTTATTATGGTAGTGATCAATATACAATTGAGGGTGCTGCGAACTATTATTTTGGAACAACAGTAGATAAGAATAATAGCAATATGCCTCAAATCACTGTCTTACAAAGTGCGATATTAGCAAGTAAAGTCAATGCACCGAGTGTTTATGATATAAGTGATATGTCTGACAATTTTAAAAATAGAATTAAAACCAATCTCGAAAAGATGAAACAGCAGGCGTATATTTCAGATAGTCAATATCAAGAAGCGTTAAGTCAATTAAATAACTATTGATTGTACATCTTGAAAAAATAAATTGTATATTTGTGTAAGTCCTCATAAAGGAGCCATTTTAATAATAGCCTTTATGAGGTTTTTTTATGGGTAAAACATTTTGTGTAATGCGTTAAGTGATATAAAATAATGTGTGTTAGATAAATCAAGATAGTTTGATTTTTAATATAAATCAAAGTAAAGGTGGTGGAGGAATTGCCTAAAATTACTAAAATAGAAGTACAGAAGAACAATAAAGAGCGATTTAACTTATTCTTGGACGGCGCTTTTGAAATGGGAATCGATATTAATACACTTGTAAAATTTAATTTAAAAAAAGGGCAAATGGTTGAGCCATCAGATATGGAGAAGATTCAGAAGTATGAGCATTACCGTTTAGGTATTAATATGGCTATACAATACTTATCTTATAAAAAGAGAACTGAAAAAGAAGTGCGACAACATTTACAAAAAAACGAGATTAGTGCATCCGCGATTCAACAAGTTATAGATTATTGTTATAAAGAGGCATATATTAATCATGAAGATTATGCTGAAAGCTTAAAAAATACAATGATACATACTACTGATAAAGGTCCTGAAATTTACAAACAAAAATTATATCAAGTTGGAATTGAACCTAAGATTATCAATACATATGTTCAAATTTATGAAGAAGAACAACCATTTGAAGCGGTTATAAATGTTGCAAATAAAATTATGAGAACGAAGAAAGGTCCTGAAATTAAAGTACGTCAAAAAGTACTTCAAAGCTTAATTCAAAAAGGCTATTCTATGGATATCGCACAACAAGCAATATCTGAATTAGATTTTGAACAAGATGAAGCTTTGTTGGAGGATCTGTTACAAAAAGATCTTGAAAAAATTTATACAAAGCAACAACGTAAATATGATGGACAACAATTAGTAATGAAAACGATAGAGTCGCTTATGAGAAAAGGCTATAAATATGATAAAATTAAAGCAAAATTAGAAGAAAGTGGTATTTCAGATGAATGATAAAAAGCTAAGTGAAATGTCTGAACAGGAATTAAGACATGAAATACAGATATATAAAGAAAAGATGCGTAAAGCTGAAATGAACGGCATAATGAATGAATATGATGTTTATCAAAGTAAGGTCATTATTGCAGAAAGTTACTTAGTTGATCGTACCAAAGTTGTACTTGGTAGAATGTATAAACTTAATGATGGAAGCGAGCAATACTTTAAAGTTGAACGATTAAAAGGTGTGTTTGCATGGGGCTATAGAATTAATAGTAAGCCCCCTGAAGAAGGATTGCCACTCGCTTTATTAAAAATTTAGAAGGAAGTAACACGAATGGGAAGTTCAATAATCTTAAAAATGCTCAATGTCACGCATTATTATAGAAGTAAAAAAAACAGAAAGTGGTATCTACCATTTGGCTATGCCGCTGAAGACATAGAATTAAACAATATATCGCTACATATATACCAAGGGGAAGCATTAGCTATCATTGGTGAACCAGGATCTTCAAAAACTTTAATAGGTAGAATTATGGCTGGTGACATTAAGCCAGATAGAGGTAAGATTAATCAATCGGTTTCTACGTATTATGGTGACATAAAAGATAAACATTTAATACATATGACTGTAAGACAGTATGTAACTGAAGTTCAACGATTATTTTCTTATGAAACAACCTCTCATAATGTTGATCAAATCATTAAGTTCGCACATTTAGATGATAAATCTTCGGTTCATATTAATGCACTTAGCCATTCAGATTTTGCACAGTTAATTTTGAGTATTGCACGCGTATGTCGAAAGGATTTAATCATTTTAAATCATATCATCGAACATCTTGATGAAGCCTTTTTAGAAAAAGCAAAAAAATTATCAAAAGACTATATTAGTGAAAATAAGTCATTAGTATTTATAGATAATGACTTGGCAAAAGTTGAAAAAGTAAGTAACTATGTTGCTTGGATTTCACATGGACAAGTACGTATGGAAGGCTCACTAAACCAAGTTTTGCCTGTATTTAAAGAGCACGAGCAAGATAGAATGAGCATAGCAAATGATGAAGAACAACTTAATTTTGATTTAGATTGGAAAGAAAGTCGTAGTAGACTTCCAGAAATGAGCTATAATTTCAAAAGAGTTGAACGATATAGACATGCGAAAGCACCTGATTTTGTTGTAAGATTTTGGACGATTTTAATTACGAGTTTAATTTGCTTATTCATTGTAGGCGCATTAGTGATTAATAATGTAGGACGTTTTGACGTTCCAATTATTGAAGCGCAAAAGAAAGTAGAGAATAAAGACCCATTTGATGAAAAGCTTGCATATGGCATTGTGTTAGAGGATTCAATTACTTTAAAAGGGGATTCTAATATCAACGTCCCTAAATATACGTTTTTAACAATCACAGGTGAAAACTCAAAAAGTTATCGCGTCAGTAGTGATGATAAAGATTATGTGGTAGCAAAACATAAATTAGAATATTTTAACCCGGCGGCACTATATGAGTCACATTCTTTCAAAGCGCTATCTCCATATATGAAATCAAATTACAGTAATTATGTAGATTATTTTAATAGCCACTTACATAAGAAACACGATCAAGTTAAAAAGACATTGGTTCCAGATAAAGATTCGAGATATGTTGTTGAAGTAACACAACAACCAATCGATATGTTATTTAATGATCAAAATAAATTAACTGGATTTGTTTTTCCGATAGTCAATAAAGATGAGCTCAAAGATAAATATCGTATTACACAGGATTTATGGATTGTTAAGTCGGGGGATGGATATTTAATCGCAGACATGAAAAATAGCAAGTGGATATACATTGAATTGTAGGTGTAAAAATGATAGATAACTTTTTATTATATATTAAACGCTTTCCATCACTAATTGAGTTTACAAAACAACGCATCATAGATACTTGGAAATGGTTTGCTATGCTATTAATTGCCCAATTAGTTGTAATAGTGATTGCACTAATGACATTATCTTTTATAGGGATTGAGGATATTAGCAAAGCAAGGTGGCTATATCGACTCATTACTATGATGACATTTATTACTCTATTAGCAACGATATTTAAATCTTTTAAAGCGTACAGCCAAGATTATTTAATAACGAAATCATTCCAAGCAACACCATTGGTTACAGCCATTGCAAATGCACTTCTTGGAAGTTTTATTTGTTGTATATTGACATTGATTGTCGTACTGTTTAAGCCAGTGAATTTCGATGAGTCATTGATTGCATTTATCGTATTTTTTATCATGATGGTTTTATTTATTGTATTTATATCCGTTACTCTAGGATTATTAGATATTATATACAAGAATATGACAAAGTTATATTTTTTAATTGGAATTATTTGCTTTTTCATTATACCTGTCATATTTATTCCATCTGCAAATGAGAATTTAATGATTCAAATTCTAAAATTGAATCCACTATTTTATTTAATTGACGGTATTGCGACTTCTGCAATATATGGTGTAGTAAATTTGTACAACATTACTTACCATATCTATTTTGTTATTATTTTGGTAATTATAGGTACGGTTAATTTTATGTTAATGAGATATGTTGCACACTCAAAATATAAATATTCATCTCATACAATAGCTACAAAAAATAAATAAAAGAGTGAACCAGAATCATAGATAAGATTATGACTCTGGTTCACTCTTTTTAAAAGTTTATTTAGAATATAATTTCTTTTGTAATTTTTCTTCTGTGAAAACCCATCCGATGTATGAATGATCAATATTGTTGTCATTATCGACATGTGCAATCGCTGCAAAGCTATAATGGCCTTTATTTAAATAACGTAAATCAACCAGACGAACTTCTGTAGTATCATCGTCTAGCTTTCGAGTTTGCCAACGATAAATAGACGAAAAGTTTAAAAATGTTCTAATATCCTTATTACCTTTGATTTGCCACAATAACGTATCTGGTGAAAACGGTTGTCGCTTAACTTTATCACTAAAAACAACATTTCTACCAAATGATCGACCTACATAATCATGTTCTTCCGTTTGAATCGCAACACGCCATTCCATAAATTTCATAGTTGGTGCTACAAAAATTTTAACAGGATTGTGTTGTTCTTTAATTTGACTTAATGCTTGTTTCTTAATAATACTTTGCATTTTGAAACGAACAATGTAATAAATGATGAGTACACCTATAATTGGAAAGAACACTGCAAATGGATGAACACCTAGAAGCCAAATCACAATACCTAAACAAAGTATGATAAAAATGATTGGATCAAAGGTATTAATAACACTTAGTTGAATCCATTTGTTTGTTAGTGGGCGTAGTGCTTGGGTACCATATGAATTAAATATATCTACAAAGACATGTAAAAATACTGCTAACTGTGCCCATAACCATATGTGCGTAGTATCTACGCCTGGAAAGATTACGTAAATCAAAAATGTAATCAATATCGGCCATAAAATTGTAAATGGTATAGAATGAGTGATACCACGATGATGTGAAATATATGTGGCGTTATTTTTTAATTTTAAAACGGTGTCGCCATCTGGAATTAATGACCCTGCAATTAAGGTTGTGGCTGTGGCTGCCATAGTATTTGCCATAGCTGGGTCTTGACTTGCTAAAGCAGTTAATCCAACACCGATTGCAATGTGCGTGGCTGTATCCATAACGTTCACTCTTTTCATGTTAATTTAATATATATTATAATCTAAAAATTGGAATAACGAAATTAAGAAACATATTAAAATACTGTTCATTTAATATAAAGTGCTCTTAGTGAAGTAAATAAAGCATATTGAAAGGAAATAATTATGATAAACGATTCTACTTTTAAAAGGAATTTAATACAATGGTTTAATAAGAATCAGAGAGAAATGCCATGGCGTGAAACTTCGAATCCATACTATATCTGGTTAAGTGAAGTAATGCTTCAACAAACACAGGTTAAAACAGTTGTGGATTATTATCACAGATTTATTCAACGTTTTCCAACAATAGAGGACTTAAGTCAGGCAGATGAAGAAGAAGTTCTTAAATATTGGGAAGGATTGGGCTATTATAGTCGCGCACGTAACTTTCATACTGCTGTGAAAGAAGTAGCATCAGAATATCATGGTGTCGTTCCTTCTACACCAGAACAATTTGGGAAATTAAAAGGGGTAGGTCCTTATACTCAAGCAGCAGTTCTAAGCATCGCGTTTAATCAGCCATTAGCAACCGTTGATGGCAATGTCTTTAGAGTATGGTCTAGATTGAATAATGATTCAAGAGATATAAAGTTGCAAAGCACGAGAAAAAGTTATGAACAAGAATTACAGCCTTATGTGCATCAAGAGGCGGGTACATTTAACCAAGCAATGATGGAATTAGGTGCGTTAGTTTGTACACCTAAGAAACCGCTATGTTTATTTTGTCCAGTTCAAGAGAACTGTCGTGCTTTTAAAGAAGGCACTGTATTAGAATTACCAGTAAAAACGAAGAACACTAAGAAAAAAACTATTCAACAAGCGGTATTCTTAGTTAGAAATGCCAAAGGTCAATATTTAATGACGCAACGTCAAGAAAGATTGTTAAATGGCATGTGGCAATTTCCAATGTTTGAAACACCCAATGCTTTAGAACAATTACAAGAAAAATTAGGATTGTCTTTATCGATAGCTGAGGATATTGTATTTAAGCTTAAACACCAATTCACACATATGACTTGGGATATTAGTGTCTATAGTACCATTGAGACCGTGTCACTGTCAGAATCATTTATGGAAGATAACCATCTGGAATGGATGGATTTAAATCAGCGACAAGCATATACGTTACCAGTATCTATGGATAAGATATACCAATACATTAACGGCTAAGACATTCTAATTTGTGATTAACTTAAGTGGAAATAACAACGCATCTGTAAAGACTTATTTAAAAATATGATATAATCTAAAGTGCGAAAATTACTAAAAGGGTGGTGTGGAGTATGGTAAAAGAATCCATACCTAAAGAAGGCGAAAATATAAAAATTCAAAGTTACAAACACGACGGTAACATCCATAGAGTATGGTCTGAAACAACAATCTTAAAAGGCACAGACCATGTGATTATTGGCGGGAATGATCACACTTTAGTTACTGAAAGTGACGGACGTACATGGATTACAAGAGAACCAGCTATCGTGTATTTTCATTCAGAATATTGGTTTAATGTCATTTGTATGTTTAGAGAGGATGGCATTTATTACTACTGTAATCTATCATCGCCTTTCGTTTGTGACGAAGAAGCTTTGAAATATATTGATTATGATTTAGATATTAAGGTATATCCTAATGGAAAATATCATTTATTAGATGAAGATGAGTATGAACAGCACATGAATCAGATGAATTATCCACATGATATAGATGTTATTTTACGCCGTAATGTAGATATTTTACAACAGTGGATCGAACAGAAAAAAGGACCATTCGCTCCAGATTTTATAAAAGTTTGGAAAGAGCGATATAAAAAAATCCGTAATTATTAAGCATAAAAGATGTAATTGTTACATATTTGTTTTATAGTACTTGAGTGATAATAACAAGAGGTTGAATTTACTTTGATGATACAAACGTATTGTTTTGAATCAAAGTTTCAACCTCTATTAATTTTTAAAAAATATAATTGTGATCATCATAGGGGGGAGTAGTATGATACGACGCTATTTAGAATTTGTTAAACCATACAAATATCGAATAATAGCTACGATAATTATTGGGATTATCAAATTCGGCATTCCTATGTTAATTCCTCTACTTATCAAATATGCAATTGATGGCGTTATTAATAATAGTGCACTTTCAACGAATGAAAAGTTTCAACATTTAAGTGTAGCTATCGGCATAGCGTTATTTATTTTCTTAATTGTCAGACCACCAATAGAATATCTACGACAATATCTTGCACAATGGACGAGTAACAAAATTCTATATGATATTAGAAAACGTCTATATGATCATTTGCAAGCGCTAAGTGCAAGATTTTATGCAAATAATCAAGTTGGACAAGTTATATCGAGAGTTATTAATGATGTTGAGCAAACGAAAGACTTTATATTAACTGGTTTAATGAACATTTGGCTAGATTGCATAACAATCATCATTGCACTATCTATTATGTTCTTCCTAGACGTGAAGTTAACTTTCGCGGCGATCATTATTTTCCCATTCTATATTCTCACTGTCTATTTCTTCTTTGGACGCTTAAGAAAATTGACACGTAAACGTTCGCAAGCATTAGCTGAAGTACAAGGATTTCTACATGAACGTGTACAAGGGATGTCAGTAATTAAAAGCTTTGCAATTGAGGATAATGAAGCTAAAAATTTCGACCATAAAAATAAACATTTCTTAAACCGTGCATTTCAACATACGTCATGGAATGCATACTCATTTGCGGCGATTAATACAGTTACAGATTTAGGACCTATAATTGTTATTGGCTTTGGGTCATATCTAGCAATCAATGGTTCAATTACTGTTGGTACACTTGCAGCTTTTGTTGGCTATTTAGAACAATTATTTGGACCGTTAAGAAGACTAGTTGCTTCATTTACAACATTAACTCAAAGTTTTGCGTCAATGGATAGGGTATTTCAGTTAATGGATGAAGATTATGATATAAAAAATGGTATTGGTGCTCAGCCTATTGAAATTAAACAAGGTCATATAGAATTGAAAAACGTTAGTTTCAAATATAATGAAAATGAATCAACAATATTAAAAAATATCAATCTCAATATAAACAAAGGAGATACCGTAGCTTTTGTTGGTATGAGTGGTGGTGGTAAATCAACTTTAATTAACTTGATACCACGCTTCTACGATGTAACTGAAGGTGAAATACGAATCGATGATCACAATGTTAAAGACTTTTTAACCGGTAGTTTAAGAAATCAAATTGGTTTAGTACAGCAAGATAATATTCTTTTTTCAGACACAGTTAGAGAAAATATATTATTAGGACGCCCAGATGCTACTGAAGAAGAAATAATTGAAGCGGCTAAAATGGCCAATGCACATGATTTTATTATGAATCTTCATGACGGCTACGATACTGAAGTAGGGGAACGTGGCGTTAAACTATCTGGTGGACAGAAACAACGTCTTTCAATTGCAAGAATCTTTTTAAATAATCCGCCTATATTAATATTAGATGAAGCTACATCAGCTTTAGATTTAGAGAGTGAAGCGATTATTCAAGAAGCGTTAGATGTGCTTAGTAAAGATAGAACAACACTTATTGTTGCACATAGACTCTCAACGATTACACATGCGGATAAGATAATTGTAATGCAAAACGGTCAAATCGTTGAAACAGGCACACATCAGGAATTAATAGATAAAAAAGGTGCTTATGAGCATCTCTATAGTATACAAAATTTATAATAATAATAAATAAGCGTTCACTGAACTTTATCGATTCAGTGAACGCTTATTATTATAAGTCAAAATCTTCATCTGCTATATCTATTTCAGTATCATTTCGATGATACGTGAAGAAACTTAATCTTAAACGATCTAAATGTTCTAGATAATAACGATATTCTTCAATTGTGGCAATAATTTGCATAATATTAGAATAAGAATAGTCGACTTGGTAAGGATTTTGAATTAATTGTTGTTGAAAAGCATCCATTAGGTCTTTCTTTTGAGGATTCATGATTTGATTATCAAAATGTTCTACATTATATCGCGCCTTTTTCGACAAACTCTTTAGAATTTGTTCATGATACGCTGTTAAAGAATCTAATTCTAATTTGATTTGAAAAATCAAATTGTAATTTAAGTTATGAAGATCATTCTGATATCTAGCCATTCGATTAAGCACTTCATATGCTTGTCTGGTTGTACCTACAACTTCTTTAAATAAAATTTTCTTTCTATTTTGTTGGAAGGCTGCTTTTCTAGTTAGTGCTTTCTCTTCATTGTAATAATTAAAAATCTGTTCAAGTTTTGAAATACGTGATTCAATTTGTTCTCCATCTTCTTTTATCTGATGATAGTCAGAAGCGTCATTTAATACAAGCTTAAACCAAATAAATATATCAGAAGCAATATTTACCGAGTTGTGATATATCTTGGTTTCAAATTTAGGTGGTAAAAATATTAAGTTAACTACAGAAGCACTTACGACACCAATCATTACTAGAATAAATCTAAAAGCGGCTGTTACATAGAATGATCCGGTATGTTGCCCCATTATAATGAGGGCAGTGACACCTGCAAGTGTAGCAACATGAGCTAAATTTATTTTATATAAAATAGCAATTAATAAAATAACAGTGACGCCCATAATCACAATATTTTTACCGAAAATGGTTACCATGATGACTGCTAATAAAGCACCAATGACATTACCTGTAGCCTGTTCTGAAATCGTTTTGATGGAACGATATATATTAGGTTGCATAGCAACAATCGCACTAATGCCCGCTACAGATTTTAATCCGACATTATCAGGTAAGAAAGAAGCTATAAACAAAGCGAGAATAATTGCAATACCAGTCTTTAGTATACGAGCTCCTAGCCTCAACTATAACGCTCCTTTAAATATAATTTTGATAATAATATTTTAAACTAGTATACACTTGAAGACTGAAATGATACAAGTTTTTGTTTCTAATAAAAAAACTACAATAAAACTGTTCTTCACATTTGAACAGCTTTATTGTAGGCCATCAGTTGATTATTTCATTTGACTAAATGCATAATCAGCAGCTTTTAATGTCTCATCAATATCTTCTTCAGTGTGTTCTGTAGTTAAGAACCACGCCTCAAATTTAGAAGGTGCTAAATTAATACCTTGATTTAGCATTAATTTAAAGAATTTAGCAAATGCTTCGCCATCTGAATTTTCAACTTGTTCATAGTGCGTAATCGTTTCATTAGTAAAATAAAGCGTCAATGAACCGTATACACGATTTATAGTAGCGGTGATATGATGTTTCTCTATCAATTTTAATAAGCCATCTTCAAGTCTTTTGCCTAATTTGTCTAATCTTTCATAAACGCCTTCTTGCTCTAATACTTCCAATAATGCAATACCAGCTCTCATAGAAAGTGGGTTGCCGGCCATTGTACCTGCTTGGTATGCAGGACCTAAAGGTGCAACATGTTCCATAATATCTTGTCGACCACCATAGCCTCCAATTGGAAGTCCGCCGCCAATGATTTTTCCGAAAGCTGTTAGATCAGGATATACATTTAATAAGTCTTGTGCAGCACCATAATGGAAACGGAATGCTGTAATAACCTCGTCATAAATCACCAATGCACCATAATCATGTGTGATTTTATTTACTTCTTCTAAAAAACCAGGTTGTGGTTCTACCATGCCAAAGTTACCAACAATAGGTTCTACTAATACTGCTGCAACTTCATTTCCCCAGTGTTTCATAGCTTCTTTATATGATTCAATATCATTAAATGGAACTGTAATCACTTCTTTTGCAACACTTTCGGGAACACCCGCTGAGTCAGGTGAGCCTAATTGTGATGGGCCACTTCCTGCAGCAACTAACACTAAGTCTGAGTGACCATGATAAGAGCCCGCAAACTTAATAATTTTATCTCTCTTTGTATAAGCACGTGCAACACGTATTGTTGTCATTACTGCTTCAGTACCAGAGTTAACGAATCGTATTTTTTCAAGTGATGGGATTGCTTCACGTAATTTTTTACTGAATTCAATCTCTAACTCTGTTGGGGTACCATACAATACACCTTTAGCTGCTTGATCTTGAATGGCTTTTGTAATGTGAGGGTGCGCATGACCAGTAATAATTGGGCCATAAGCTTGTAAATAATCAATAAATTTATTGCCATCTACATCATATAAGTATGCGCCATGACCTTCGCGCATAACTACAGGTGCACCTCCACCTACCGCTTTATATGAACGTGATGGTGAATTAACGCCACCTAAAATATATTCATTTGATAATTGTTGCAGACGTTCACTCTCAGTGAATTTCATCTTATTTCAACCTCTCTTATTTTAATATTATTCATTACTATCGTATCATATAATTAATACGATTAAGAAATAGGTGATAGGATGTTTAAAAAAGGTGACAAATTTCCAGAATTCAAATTAGAGAATCAAAATGGAGAATGTATTACAAACGAAACAATAAAAGGAAGCAAAACAATTTTATATTTTTATCCACGTGATAATACGCCAACTTGTACGACTGAAGCATGTGATTTTAGAGATAATTTAGATAGATTTAATGAATTAGATGTTCAAGTTTATGGTGTTAGTGCAGATACTAAGAAAAAACATCAAAACTTTATTGCTAAACATAATCTTAATTTCGACTTATTAGTAGATGAAGATTATGTATTATCTGAAAAAGTTGGTGTTTACCAATTGAAAAAGTCATTCGGTAAAGAATCCATGGGAATTGTACGAACAACTTTTATAATAGATGAAGAAGGAATCATCATTGATGTGATTGAAAAAGTTAAAGTTAAAACACAAATGGAAGAATTAAATCGAATTTTGGGGTGAAAACATGAAAATAGTTAGTTTAAAGCGACTTGGAGAAATAGAATCAGTACTTAAAAGTGACTATCCAGAATTAGAATTTTACTTTTTCAAAAAAGCCGAAGACATACCTAAAACATTAAAGGAAGAATTGAATATATTGATTGGTTATGATGGTGGGGTAGATGCAAACTTCATTAATGAGTGCCCAAATTTAAAATGGATTTCTTGGTATGCAACAGGCGTAAATAGTTTACCCTTAGAAACAATTAAGAAAAGAAACATTATTTTAACCAATAGTAGAGGTGTGCAAGCAAAACAAGTTTCAGAGTTTGTTCTTGCATTCATACTTGATGACTATAAGAAAATGCGTACATCATACATTAATCAAATCAATAAAGTATACGACTCTAGACTAACTGGCAAGCGATTGAGCGGAGAACGTGTTTTAATATTAGGGACAGGATCATTAGCTCAACAGACCGTTAAATTACTTAAGCCATTTAATATGACTATAGTTGGAATTAGTAGGTCAGGTAAATCCAAAGAAGGATTTGACTGTATTTATAAAATAGAAGAACTTGAAAAGCATCTAAATAAAGCTGATATCATTATTAACACCTTACCTGAAACTAATGAAACGTATCATTTATTATTAGAGAAACATTTTGAGCTTATGAATGATGAATGTTTATTTATTAATGTAGGTAGGGGAACTGTTGTAAATGAAAAAACACTCATAAAGGCTTTATCACAGAATCAAATTCGACATGCTTATATTGATGTATTTGAAAATGAACCATTGAAACCAGACAATGCGCTATACAAGTTAGATAATGTAACGCTAACTGCGCATATCAGTGGTAACGATAAAAACATTAAACGAGATGCAACGAAACTTTTTAAGAAGAATTTAGACTATTTTCTCAATAAGAATGATGTAATTGAGAATAAAGTCGATTTATATCATGGTTATTAAAGGAAAAGGTTCGTACTTATTGACATTATACTTTCTAAACAGTTATATTAATATCAAGTAATAATTATTATTAATTAGAAAGTGGTGAAAACAATGAGTGCAGAAGTAGAATCCATTGATCATGAACTAGAAGAATCAATTGCAGCCCTTAGAAGAGCTGGTGTTAGAATTACACCACAACGTCAAGCTATCATTCGTTATCTTATTGCATCTCATTCACATCCGACGGCGGATGAAATTTATCAAGCACTTTCACCTGATTTTCCAAATATTAGTGTTGCGACAATATATAATAATTTAAGAGTGTTTAAAAGTATTGGCATAGTTAAAGAATTAACATATGGAGATGCATCAAGTCGATTTGATTTTAATACTCATAATCATTATCACGTTATCTGTGAGAAATGTGGCAAGATAGTAGATTTCCACTATCCACAACTTGATGAAGTTGAACAACTTGCTCAACACATTACAGAGTTCGACGTAACACATCACCGTATGGAAATATATGGTATCTGTAAAGAATGCAAAGATAAAGAAGAATAATAAGTAGAAGTTTAAATGGAGTAGGTCAGTAAGAATTAAACCCGTTGTCTACTCTTAGTATAGATGACTAGGAGTATAAAAGTTTTATATAAGCACTTTTCAAAATAGTTATCTACTACCTAAATGATAAAGAGGCTGGAACATTTTATTATGTCCCAGCCTCTTTCCTATATTGATCTTAATATGTAGTAGCAATTTCAAAGTAGCGACTTTAATATATAGTAAATATAATGAAATATTGGCATTATAGTTGAATATTCGAAATGAAATTAACAATAAAATGCATAAATTATACCCTTAATTCAAAACAATACATTAGATGTGAAAAATTAGTCATTATTCTTATGAAGAAATGATTGACGTTCATTTCTAAACTTGATATTATATAAAAGTCGTCAAAAACGAATGTAAACTTTCTTTTCCGGCAAATTAATATCATTAATTTAATGTTAAGAAAGTGTAATTTTGACTATTGAAAAACTTAGCAAGACATTATAAGATATTATTTGTTGAAATAATCAATTAAGTTTTGAACAGAAAAATTTAAAAATAAATTTTAAAAAGTTCTTGACATTAGATATTGATTGTTGGTATAATTAATAAATGTAATTGCTTTAAATGAACATTGAAAACT
>NZ_JAFENV010000032.1:0-3602 GCF_016892225.1 Staphylococcus sp. GDY8P47P
ATAAATCAGTCCCAAAGTTCAAAACCCAGCAACCAAAAATATGGTTGCTATATGTTCATTTAATTTTATGATCTACTCGTTTAAACTCGTAGAATAAAATTAAATTCTCAAAGTTCAAAATCATCTTCGCTTATCTTCTGAATGTCTAAGCGAACGTACAACATTTGTAAACAATATAGTGTTATCACAAGCAACTTTAAATAAATTATAGTCATTCATTCTAAGTATGTTTAATAAATCTATATATTCTGTAATTCCATTATCGTTAATTATATCCATTATCTTTCCAATAGCTTCATACTTTTCTTCTTTTGTTAATGACACATAAGAAGAAATATCAAAGCCATTATATAATTTTATATCTTTTTCATCGTATTGATATTTTTCAGGGTTATCCATGTGAGTGAAATATCTATATGCACCACGCACGCTTTCTAATTTAACAGGTTGAGGCGCATTTACTTTTTCAGCTATTTTCATTGCTGCATTTTGAGTAACCGGCCCATCCCATATTAATATTACATGCCAATGTGGTTTTTTTATTTCTCCATCTGGATTTGTATCTTTATCATGCAAAGGAGAAACTGCAAATTGCATAAAAGTTTCCTCTAATAATTCTTGCCAATTTTCGGGGGCTGATTCTGGGTAAACAACCATACCCCACGTTCTTGATTTAGTGTATTTAGCCATGGTATTATATTGGTGATTAACAAAACATGTCAGGTCATGACATCATCGCAAAAAGAATCTTGTTGGGGCAAGGTTCTTTTTTTTATCCTAAATCACCATACTCCTTTCTTAAATATTTAGTGATTAACGTTTCAATCTGACTAGACTTATTTATTTTATATTTTTTATTCACTTTTTCTAATTCCTCAATTAGCTCTGGCGGTAATGTAATATTTAATCTTTTTCTCTCTTTTTTATTCTCCAATATCAAAAAACACCTCCAAAATTGCTTATGTGTTCAATATACATGTATATGCGCATAAAGTCAATAATATGCTCATTATTTTTCACAATGCACAATGCACTCCTAGGGGGGGTCGTAGTACCCCCCTAGGAAAACACCCCAAAAATATGTGAAATAACCCCCGAAAAAAACACTAACCCAAAAACCAAAAAATTACTAAAATTGGCGTGACATTTCATATCATGTTATAACATTCTAATAGCATATTGTAGAATCGGCTAAGTTATTCATAGCAGATATAAAAATTAATCAAGAATAACACCAGAAACGTTTACGGAAGGTTGGCGTTTCAACTAACTGGTATAAACCTGTCTGTCGTTTGGCGTTAGTGCGCAAACGTAATAAAACAAATGCACTATTAACCTCTGTTAGTGAGGCAATATGCTATAAAAGAGCACTGACCCAAAAAGGATCAGTGCTCTTTTTTTATATTATTAAATATCTTTTGTGTTCTCGCCTCTATTTCTACAATACGCCCAATTATCGTTTCATCGTCATATCTATCCAAGAAAGCCTTCAATTCTTCAACTGAGCCTTTAATATACTCTAGTTCTCTAATTACTAATTCTTTTTTATCATCATTCACTTTGCGCACTCCCTTTTTATGTTTATTCCAATTCCTCTATTTGCCGACGATTCTGCGCTCCTTAATAATCCTAAAGCTGTCCATCGGTCGATTTGATAGCTGACGCTATCCGACCGCTGGCGCTTTTAGTCTAATTAAGGGCTCTCATCGACAAATAGATTTTCTCGGCATAAAACGTGCTTAATCTCTTATATGGCTCATATAACCCCTATAAAATGCAATATAAGCACTAATATCGTTGTTAGGATACTTGAACCCCCAATTGTAATTAATTGGCTTTTAAGGGCATTTACGTTGTTTATATGGCGAATATGCCCAATCATATTACTGAAGTTCTGGTCCATCGAGTTCAATTTCGAGTTGTGGCTCTGCTCTATCTTCTCCAATGTCGGCTTGATTGTCTCTAACATTTTCTTGTTCTCTGTCTGGAAGTTCTTCATCTGCTCGTCCATTAAGTTCTGCAGTGCGCTCATTATGCTTTTCAAATGCTCTACGGAAGTCTCGTTCTCGCTTGCTATTTCTTTTTGTGCCTTTGTGATTTGGTTTAGTATCTTGTCCGACGCTTTGTGTATCGCCGTTATCTCTTGAGTAATGCTCGATTCTAGTAACATCGGCTCGTTTCTCAACGTTCTTATCTGTGCCTCTAGGTCTTTCATTTGTTCTAGCAACTTGTTTTGGTCTATCTGATTGCGTCTGTTGTTCTGTTCGTTCACTCTCTCTGTTAAGCTCATTGTTTATCGTTCCTTTCTCGTAAGCATTGCCTAAAGTTTTACCTCTAACAAATGCTTTTTTATCGGGATGTTTGAAACTGATATTCTTTCCACGTTCCTTAACTTCAATACCGTAGTTCTCTTGCATATTATCTTTAAATTCATCAAAGCTATTCGCATTTAATTTTTCTTTATCAATCGCTTGTCTAATTTCATCTTTCCAACTGATTTGACCTTTTTCTATGATTGCTCTTTCTGCCTGTGTGTACCTAATTTGTGCCTGTTTGTTGCTAGAATTAACTAAATTGTATCTTTGACATAACTCATTACTTTTATTACGCATTTCATAAAGCTTATTTCTATCATTCACAAATTTTTTCCCTGTATTCATATTCACACTATTTATGCATATATGATTATGAATATGGTCTCTGTCTGTATGCGTATAAATCGTTATTTCATGGTCTGGTGCAACTTCTTTTGCTAATTCTTGACCTATCTCATTGGCTTCTTCTGGTGTGATATTATCTTCTGGATCGAATGACTGAATTAAATGATAACCCTGTCGTCCGTCATTTTTATTAAATATCATTCGTGTTGTTTTCATCTGCTCTTTCGCAAATTCATCATCGACATTTACACCTGATTGCACTTCTGCTTTCTTTTCTGCATACGATATAAGCCTATTTAAAGACTTTGTAGCGCTTATTTTAATAACTGCCATAGTTTCCCCATCTCGTTTCTTAAATCGCCTAATTCGTCCAATAGTGCGTTTCCTATGTCATAATCAATTAATTCTTTTGTATTCACTGCTCTTGTAATCTGATTAATATTCGTTCCAATTGCCCTTAATTCTTTCGCAATTTCAATTGCACCTTGTCTATCAATCAATGGTGCTTTTATACGTTTTTTCTGCGTTGCATCTTTCGCAAGCATTGGAACAGATGTATTTAACGTTTCTGCCATTTGTTCTAATCGCTCATACTCTTGTTCAGTTACTCTGAATTTTATCTGCTTGCGTTCTCGTCTATTCTCCGTAGCCAACAATCGCACCTCTCTTCATCAAGTTTAGGGGGCGACGGCAAAAATGTGCCGTCAAATTTGCCCCCTAAAGCTATCATGTTTTTAGTCTGGCGCTTAATATTTGCGCCACCCTAAAAAACGCCCGTATGTTGAATTATTTAATTGTTGGCAACAATTAAATAAACAACTTTACGGTCTCATCATAGCATTGATGAGAGAGCTTTGGCAAGATACGTGTATGGTACCCATACACCTACTTGTTGGGGCGCTCCCCAATCCCCCTGTTTTTGCTAACGCAAAAAGGGACTGA
>NZ_JAFENV010000033.1:0-3749 GCF_016892225.1 Staphylococcus sp. GDY8P47P
ATCAGTGATATTGATATAACCTCCCAAATCCAAGTATGTCACTTTACCATCTTTAGTAGTGGGTTGGACTTCTTTTGTCCACCGTCCTGGTTTCGTCAATGCATACTGATTACGTTTAAATATTACTTTATTAGTCATATTGATAACCTCCAAATTTCAATAATTATTTCTTTTTATAAATTAAGGGTGAAATCTCACATATTATCTCCACAATATGTGGGTTCTTCTTTGCCCATGCAGCGTACTTTTGTCCAGCCTGTTGCTGTTCAGTAGTAGTACATGGTATACCAAGATAGCGATTCAACTCGTTGAAACTATATTGTGTACCAGAAGTTAACTGCTTATAAGTTACAGATAGTGCCGCTTTATAAAGCAAGTTGTAATTGGAACCACCGTTAGCCATGATTAAACTCACCTCAATTCATTGATATCTTTTATAATTAGTAATTACTAACTATGTTTCATATCTTAAAACTAAATTTTTCCATTATCGCTAACAATCTTCCAGATAGATAGAATACGAAAAAAGCGCAAACACCTTAATGAAAGGATGTTTGCGCCATAGTATAAAATGTAATTAGGAAGATTTTTAAGAAAAAGCCTTATATATCAAGCTTTGATGGATGAAAAAAAGTTTAAGTTTTTTTTATTATTCCAAATTGATATTCGTGCATAAATGAAAGTGTTTCTAAAAATGAAAGTGTGGTTTCACTTTTTAGATGGTTGAGATTAGCATGAAATTGCAATGGATTTTTACTACTAGATAGAGTATTATGCTTCTCAATATCTATAAATTCAAAAGTCATAATACTGTCAAATAAAGATTTATTAAATTCAAATATATTAAAAAAACTATTGAATGTGTGATTTGCATGCATATTATGTTTAACTGTAGAAAGTATATATTGATTTATTGATATGAGATCATTGTATCCTTTGAAATAATAAACGAAAAAATCTTTATAAACTTGATGTAATGGATAATAAGATAAGTCTTTTTCAAAATGATATGTCGCTTCTTCAATAAAAATCTCTTTTTGTTTCTTTGGTGCTGAATTCAATAATCTAGTAATAGTGTCTGCTTTACCTATTACTAAATGTACGGGAATAATGTCGCTTAATAATTTAACAAATTCAGAAAAATCTTTATTTAGTTGTTTCTTTTGATAATTTTTCTTTACTAGCTCTGACAATATACTATCTATTTGCAAGTGTTGTTGATTTTCTGAAGCCAGTTCAATTGTATTATTTTCTAATAATTTTAAATATAGATTATCTGGTAAAAACTTTTTGAGAAGGCTGTAACTTATAATTAACAGCGCATCATTGTATGTATAGAATTTATTAGAGAACGTGTTGTCACTGATTTTGGCGACATGTTGTAACAATTTCTTCACATAATGATTCAAACTATTTTCATTTAATGTAGAAGTGCTTTGATTAGTAGAAGCAAGATAATTTTTATAAGTTATAAAGAAGCTTTTTTGAATGTCAGCTAATTTAAACTGATTATTGTTATAAGACTTAGAAGTAGAGGCAATGTTGCGTTGGTTCGATAATGAATGTGCTAATTTGCTTAAATTTTGACTTTCGTAAGAATAAGAATTAGTAAATTTTTTAGGTTTTTTATATTTTAACTGCTTTAATCTTGCTTCAACAATATTGATAGATTCAGTGCTCATATTTGTTTTTTGATTTAATTGAAATCTATTTGATAGCTTTAGTTTGGTACCATAAAAATGTTGGTTAACTAAAATGTTTTTAATTTCTCTGGATGAAAACTTCATAAGTCCATCTTTATAAAACAAAAATTTCAGATAATTGGAAAAATTGCTGCTGTTTTCAATTTTGAATTTAGAAATTATTTCTTCTTTTATAGTAAAAAATTGATCATTAACTTCAGAATGATCAAAATTATTAGTTAGCCACGAATAGAGTCCTTTAAATAATCTTTCAGATATTATTGAAAAAGTGCCTTGCTCGCCATATAAATCCATTAAATATTTAAAATCATTTCTGATGCTGATTTGATTTTCGTTATAATCTACTTCGTTAGCTAAATCTGGATACATGCTTAAACGTACTTCAAATTCTTCGATATGACTTGTAGCATCATTAAATAGGCTTGCAAAAGCCTTAAGTATTTCACTATTTGTATTTTTAACTTTAAACATGATTAATTACTCCTATCAAATTGTGGTTATATATCTTATTAACCACTTTGTTTACTTTGATATTACCACAAGTTAAAATATAAAAAGAGACTATAAATTATACCATGTGGTAGGTATGACTGTTTAAAGAAAAGAGGGAACGTGATTTGTGTAAATTGGAATATTATCAGAATACAAAAGAAGGTACTCATTTTGATAGAAAAGAAGCAAAGATTGATGATAGAAAGTTATTGTCTCATATTGTTGGTTTTGCAAATGCTGAGGGTGGGACACTAGTTATAGGTATAAGTGATGATGGTCATGTGACTGGTTGTAAAAATAATAACAATAGAGATTTAGAAACTATTAAGCGTCTTATTAATAATGGTTTGGTGCCAAGCATAGAATTTAATATTGAAGAAATAGAAATTCTAAACGATGATTACATATTAGAAATTAACATTGAACCTAAAACCGATTCAGTAGTATATGTACGCGATAGTGAAAATGTATATTTAAGGCAGTCTGATAGTACAGATAAACTTAAGCATAATCAAATAGTGAGTCTTGAGTATGATAAAGGTCAACGATCTTTTGAAGATGAGCTGAACTTAGACTTTGAAGAGGAGGATTTAGACAGAAGTTTATTTGATGATTATAGGACAGCGATGAACACAAATCAGTCTGACTATGAGATTTTGAATGTTAGGACAGCGACAAATAAAAAAGGATACTCAAATGCAGCAATTTTAATGTTTGCTAAAAACCCATGTAAATACATCCCGAATGCTAGAGTTCGTTTCATAAGATATGAGGGAACAATTCAAGAAACGGGATCTCGGCTTAATATAATTAAAGATCAAAGTTTTGACCATCCATTACCAATTTTAATAGAAGAAGTTAGCAAATTAGTAAGCAGTCAATTAAGAGATTTTAATAGTCTAGATAGAAATGGGAAATTTATAACTGTGCCAGAATACCCTGAGTTTGCTTGGCTTGAGGGCTTAGTGAATGCGGTTGTTCATAGAGATTATTCATTAACTGGAGATTGCATTAAAATTTCTATGTATGATGATCGATTAGAAATTTTTAGTCCGGGAAAATTACCGAATATGGTAAATATTAATAATTTGAAATATACGCGCTTTTCTAGAAATCCGAGAATTGCACGATTAATGGCAGATTATGGATATGTAAAAGAACTGAATGAGGGAGTGAAGAGGATTTATGATGAGATGAAAGAATATTTTTTAAACGATCCTGAATACTCAGAACCTGCTAATAAAGCAGTTTTATTAAAATTAGAAAATAATATTATGACTAGAAAAAAAAGAAAAGACGATAAAATTAATGACCATGTTACTGAAGAAGTAATGCAATACCTTTCTAAAGACGAAAGAAAGATAATTCAATATGTTTACCCATCTAATGAAATCAATGTAAAGTTAGCAAATGAAATTCTTGGGAAAAAAGATACATATTCTAGAAAAATTTTAAATGGATTACTAGATAAAAAAATACTTTACTGGCATGGCAGTAGTAAACAAGATCCTACCCAGTATTATTCTTTATACGACGAGGAGTAACGAGGAGTAA
>NZ_JAFENV010000033.1:3906-10746 GCF_016892225.1 Staphylococcus sp. GDY8P47P
TAACGAGAAGTAACGAGAAGTAATGAAGAGTGACGAAAAGAAACCAATGCTCAATTGGTTTCTTTTTTTATAATTTATATTAAAAACCTCATTATTAGACGATAAGCAGAGACCTATAACAAATGACCTTTTGATGAAGAATTAAAAGGTGAAAATTTTGTTTTTGTATTTTAAAATATAACCTTATCATGAAAGTATATATAATTGGAAAATATCATGGGAATTTTTCGGTTGTATAAAACTATGAATCTACTTTATGGTGTTATATATAGAAACTAATCATTGTATCTCTTCTTTCTGTGAAAAGATGATGATAATAAATGAAATAATCATGTAACCTGCTATCATCCACATAACTATATGATAATAAATGATTATGTTTGTAATTTGAGCGGTGAATAATACGATAATGGACAAACCTACGGGTCCACCTAATTGGTGCATGCTATTAGTCATGCCGCTTGCTGCGCCAGCTATTTTACTATCAACTTTATAAATACCAGCGCTAGTAAGTGGTGCAAGAATCCATCCTTGACCTAATCCTATAAGTATCATAGGCAATTAGTCCATGGTTCTCCATCATATTCTTTAACGCTTTGTCATCAGAAAACTTACCACGGTTTTGTGCTACAAATTGCGTAATGACTTCGATCGCTTTATCTGCCAGTGATCGTTCAGAGACTGTATGAGCATGATAATCAATAAAGTAGTCTCTTATTTTAGCGATATCAATATCTGTAGGTAAAACATGACTGAGAATCTTGGCCGAAGTAGTGATAGCTGCATAGCGCTTAAACATACGAATACCAGTATTATTTGTTTCATCCTTCAATTTATCTTTAAACCAATGATGTAATTCAAAAACGGATCAAAAAACAAAGGGCCCTAGAAACTAGGAGCACACTTACACAAGAACAATTGATAGATAAATTAGCTAAAGGAGCCATCGATGCAGAAACGTTCAGAAAACAATCTCAATCGTTACTTCAACAATCAAAACCAACACTATCAATAAATGAGCAACAAATTCAAAAGTCTTTTGAAAATGTAATTCAACAACACTTCACGTTAAGCATGTTATACCGATATATTGATGAAATTCATATTTCTAAAAACAAAAGCCTTGTGGGAATCTATTTCAAAAATGAACCGCTAAACATTGTAAACCAAGCTACGCAATCATCGATTGCTTAATTAATGAAAGGATGAAAAATATGAAAGAAATGAAAAGAAAATCTGTAGGATGTTATGTTAGAGTTTCAATAATTTCTCAAGACATTGATAAATTTAGTATTAATGGTCAAATTACACAAATAAAGGAATATTGCCAACAGGGAAATTATGAATTGCTATACTGATAATTAAAAGTACCCCCGATCGAACGAAAATATCTTTTTGATGACTATTAGTGATAATTGTAATTTTATCCATTAATAGATGAATGGATTGGAATAATACTAAGCCTATTGCTATTCCACCGAGTAAAATTACCCACCCGCCTAATTCAATACTTTCCGGAATCATTTCAAAAAATAATAAGCCAATTATAAGGCCTGCACATAATGAATAAATAAAGCCATGACCACTTTGAAAACCTTCCATTATCCAAGCGAGTCCACCGCCAACACCAATTACAAGTGCGGAAGCTAACGCCCGATCATCCATACTGCACTCATCCCACTATTCTTAAAAAGGCTTTGTTTATTTTACTCTAAAAAATCAAAACAAAATATATGAATTCATATTAAATATTATTTGATTTTTTATTCAGATGGTTATATCATATATATGAACATATATTAATATATGTAGATAAATAGTGATTATTATATATAAGGTTTTGAATTGAAACCTAAAGTGAGGGAAGGATAATGGAAGAAAAAAAGGAATTAGAGGAAGTAAATAATAAGGATTTAGATGATGAAACATTATTTGTCGTATCGCAAACATTTAAAGCGTTAGGTGATCCTACGAGAATCCGGATTCTCCATTTGCTCTTTTATAAGGAGTATTCGGTAAACGGTATTGCTGAAACGCTACATCTTAGACAATCAACAGTTTCCCATCAATTGCGGTTCTTGAAAAATTTACGGTTAGTAAAATTCCGAAGGGAAGGCACAACATTGTTTTATTCCCATGATGATGAACATACTATGAATATGCTAAAACAGGCGATCGATCACGCCTGTCATCACTAGTATTCCGTAAACCAGTAATGAGTGTTAATAATAATTCACGTCATTAATATTGTTATATGATCATATAACAATATTATAGGCATATGAAAAGGGGGTTTTGCAATGGATATGGAAAACAAAAAAACAGAATGGAAAGCGTTGTATGATATCTCGAAGGAAAGTGAGATGGGTGTAGCAGAGAGGGTTAGTGAATACGGTTGATAAATTCATAGGATGTATTATTGGATACAAAAAGTTTGGATGTGGTCAATTAACGTCCTGGTTTAGTAAAGCTTACTGCGAATATATTGGAACCCGATATATCATATTTATTTAGAAAGGTGATAGAAATGAAAAATATTCAAGAGCAACAAGCACACGAAAGTCATAGCCACGATCATAGTCATGATCATGATCACGGAAAAATGCCAATTATTTCATATTTTATTGGCTTAGTGTTGGCTATAATTGGGCTTTTTTTAAGTGATGCAAATTTATTAATACAAAACATCTTATTTTCAATTGCCACAATCACAGCCGGCTACCATGTAATTATTCTCGAAGGAATTGGAGAGACAGTTGAAAATACTAAATTAAAGGGAAAATTCACTCCTAATTCTCATATTCTAATGGGATTAGCTGCAATCGGGGCTTCTCTGATAGGGAGTTTTTGGGAAGGAACCCTTTTGATACTTATTTTTTCCGGCGCTCATTTTCTTGAAGATTACGCTGAAGGAAGAAGTAAAAGAGAAATTACTAAGCTACTCGAAATGAACCCAACGACAGCTAAATTAATCCTACCTGATGGAAACACAAAAATTGTTGATGTCAGTGAATTAAAAGTTGGAGATCAACTCCAAGTGCTGAACGGTGATCAAGTTCCAATTGATGGGATTATTTTATCCGGTACTACCTCAATTGATGAATCTTCTATTAATGGAGAAAGTATACCGAAAGAGAAATCTAAGGGTGACGAAGTTTTTGGAAGTACGATTAATGGAACAGGTACTTTTACTATGGAAGTCACTAAGGAAAACAAGGATACTGTATTCTCTAAAATTTTACAATTAGTTAGTCAAAACCAAGATAATCAAACAAAAGCTGCCAGTATCATTCAAAAATTCGAGCCTAAATATGTTAATATAGTTTTAATCGCAATACCATTAGTAATGTTACTTGCTCCTTTTCTATTTGATTGGACATGGTCGCAAAGTGTTTACAGGGGATTAGTGATTTTAGTCGCAGCTTCACCGTGTGCTTTGGCAGCAGCTACTGTATCTGTAACATTGTCTACAACATCTAACCTAGCTAAAAAAGGCGTGCTTTCAAAAGGAAGTACTTACCTATCACAATTAGCGGATATAGATGCAATTGCCTTCGATAAAACAGGAACCCTTACGAACGGAGAACCTAAAGTAACAAATTACTATTTCACTCATTCTGTGAACGAAGAAAATATTATTGATATTATAGTCGCCCTTGAAAAGGAATCCAATCACCCACTCGCTAATGCTATTTTAGAAAAATTTGAAGTTAAAAATAAAATAGACATCGAAGTTACTAATCAAATTGGAAAAGGTCTGACAGGAGATTATAATGGAAAAAATTATCGTATTGGTAAGCCTACTTCTTTTGAAAGTGCTTCTGAAGAGTATACCCAGTTCAATCATGATTGGGCATCAGAAGGAAAGACGGTTGTATACGTAGCAGAAAATGAAGAAGTTATTGGGATTATAGCTCTAATGGATATTCCGAATGAGCATGCTAAAGAAACAATTAATTACTTTAAGAAACTTGGTATCCACACGACTTTAATTACTGGTGATTCGGAAATGACGGGAAAAGCTGTAGGCGAACAATTGGGAATAGACGAAGTTATCGCTAATGTAATGCCTGAAGATAAATCCAGAATTATAGAAGAACAAAAAGAAAAATTTGGAGTTACTGCCATGGTTGGAGATGGTGTGAACGATGCACCGGCCCTTGTTAATGCTGATGTTGGTATAGCTATGGGGGGCGGTACTGATGTGGCAGTAGAAGTATCTGATTTGGTTTTAATGCAGAACAATTTATCTAAATTAGTACAGTCTCATAAAATTTCCTCAAATATGGGTCGTGTTATTAGGCAAAATATTATTTTTTCAATGGCAGTTGTTGCCTTTTTAGTTGTCGTTAGTTTGTTAGGATTAACTGATATTACAATCAGTGTAATTGTTCATGAAGGAAGTACTTTAGTTGTTATACTAAATGGACTTCGATTATTAAGATCTAAATAATGAACGAATCGATTGACATGAATGAACTTTGAAGTGTGGATTCTACAATGTTCCCATAACATTGGACACTAAAAAACAGAGCAATCTAATAAAGATGTTATGAGTAAAAACAATGCCTTGCATACCGTTTTTATCATACGGGCGGTCAAATAAGCAATTAAAGAGCATGGGAAGCATAAAATCATAAACAGTGACTTAAGGCAGCCAGTTTACATTCAAAAGTTAAATTGACTGTATTAAAAGTTTCGAAACGATTAATATCCGTATGGGGGCAAGCGTCGAGCCAAAGATAATGCCAGGACAGAGCGTCTTTTTCCGTTCTTTTAAGTGGGAAAGGTTTTACCTTCTCTATGCCAAGACAGTCCCAGAGCTAAAAGAGCCAGTTGCTCTTTTTGGGCGTTTGTGAACGGTAATCGCAGGAAGGGGATTTTCCCAACCGCACCTGGTTTTCCATCACAATAAAGTTGGCGGCATTTGTTCTGATATTCTTGGGAATACTTACACTATGAATGGCCGTATTAAGTGATACAGGAGCTGCTATTATTGTAATACTGAATGCTCTCCGCCTTTTGAGGGTAAAAGAATAAAAGTAAGGATAACTAGGTAAAGCTGTTCAATCAAAAATTGAACAGCTTATTTTTCATCAAAATCAAAAACGTTTATTATAATACCTACACTTGTTCTGTTAAACGTACCGATTTTTTAACCTTATTGTATCAGTAATATCTTGAAACGAAGTAAGCGACTAAAATTTCTCTTTTATCATACTTTTATAAAAATACACTTTTAAGAACGGTTTGAAAATTTTTGAAATAGATCAAAATAATCTTCTGGTTAAAAAACCTGTAGATATGATTTCTCTCTTAAATTTTTGTTTGATTAGATTAGATCCTAATAAGACGCATTCAATATGTCTACACGTGAATTTAGTCTTTGAAAATGTAAGGACCATTATTATTATAAAAACCCCAGTATAAAACGATACGCAGAAGCGTATCACAAATAAAACTAAAAAAATGATGTTGAACAATAATATTCATTATGAATTTTTTGAGTAAATCTTAGGAGGAGTAATTAAATTGATTAAACCTAAAGATATAGTTCAATTTTTAAAGCCATGGTTTTTGGCTCTTATATTTGTTGTTTTTATACTTATTCAAGTAGCAGGTTTCACTGGTTATAGTGAAGATTTTTTCGGGCTATTTCATATTGGAATTGGAC
This sequence comes from Staphylococcus sp. GDY8P47P, assembly GCF_016892225.1. Lineage (NCBI taxonomy): Bacteria > Bacillati > Bacillota > Bacilli > Caryophanales > Staphylococcaceae > Staphylococcus > Staphylococcus sp. GDY8P47P. Next base: position 9,581 of record NZ_JAFENV010000033.1, read on the forward strand.
AATTAGGTTTACTTTTACGATACAGCTTGGCATTTTTATTGTCTGGTCTTGTTACCTTTATTTACTTGCACTATTATAAAAAATTGATGGGAAAAAATAAGAATGATTATATAAAGAAAGTGAAGTCTGTTGTTATTTTTGTGACATTTTTTATAGGTGGATTTATTTTATATAAAGATATATACCTATCAGACATAATGCAAAACGCTTTTTTATGGCTAAAGTTTGAATATATGAGTTTATTAGGTTCTACATTTTTAATATTTTGGTGTGAAAAATTAACTGATAAATAGTAGTATTATACAAAAGGAGTTTTGCTATAATGACAATAATAATCCACCCGCTGCAACATATTGAATCTGCAAACATGAATGATTTGCATGATCAGATTCCGTTTAATTCCTCTATATTAGAAAACTTATACTTTGATCTTGAGAAAACTGACTCATTTTTTGATTTAACAAAAAGTTACGAAATCGATTATTGGAAAAACATGCTATTTAATCGCATGAATTTACTAATTCGAAATTATACATACACGATGTTCTATTATAATCAAGGTATACCTGATGAAGTTTGGTATAAGTCACCTGGTTCAAAAGGACAATCAGTTGAGCTTTTTCCTGATTTTAAAGAAGAAGACTATACTAAACAATTTAATTTTAATTACTTTTCTGAATATTTCTTCTTACAGGGTTTTAGCATATTTGAGTTGTTAGGACATATTATAATAAATATTTACGACATACAATTAAAAAAGAATGAAATAAGTTTTCATAAAGCAATAAACAAACTTAAAGAAAAAGATTTAGTGAAATTTTATGCACTTGATAAAATTCGTAATTCCAATGAATTTGATGATGCATCTAAACACACAAACAACATTACACATAAGCAGCATCCACAATTTATATCTTCAGGAATAACTAAATATGAAAATGGTATAGCTACAGCTGGTGTTGGAAATTACACTACGTCTCAAAAAGTTAAAGAAATAATGGATGGGATGTTAATGTGTTTAGAAAAGACAATAGAAATTTTAGATAAAGTCAGTATAATTGTGTAAAAGTAAAAATGCCATATAACAGTCCTTTTACGGTACAATGTTTTTAACGACAAAAACATAACCAGGAGGACTTTTACATGACCCAAGTACATTTTACACT